>CAZTLI010000063.1:0-17090 GCA_964614375.1 uncultured Anaerolineaceae bacterium | reverse complement strand
CGGTAAAACACCGGTGAAGCGATGCCCGCACCATGTATGATGTAGTCGATTGGCGGACTATATTCAACGGGTTTTCCAACATCATGCCGACTGAATATAAAGTCTTCGCGACCCTCATAGTGTGCCAATCGCGCCTGAACACCTGTAATTAGTTTGTCTATCGCAAGTACGGTACACGGTTCGCGCAGCACCGTATCGTTGGCCGCCATCACCACATCGACAAAATAGCTGCACAAAAACCCACTGCATCCAGTTATTAGAAGCGTCTTACCAGCGAGCGGATATAGTATTTCCCCTAGCGATTCTATTATTGCTCTAGCATCATCTTCAATAATCGAAAAGTCGCCCACATTCATAAACTCAACTCGCGTTGCAAATTCGCAATATTTTGCTCCAATTTGTGTAATCGCTTAACTTTACGCAGCGAAGGATAGCTTGCTAACATTTCATTGAACGCTTCATACCAATATTGAAAATCCGGGAATCGGGCAAAACGTTTGAGGGTGTTGATTTTCTTCCCGAATGACCAGGGTTTGAATCCTGCGTAATGGTTGCCAAACAACACATCCATGCGTGGATACCCGCTTAACCCACAGAAGCGGAGGTCAATATTTGTCCATTGACCAGACCAGCGAACGGTTAAATATTGCATATCGGGTAAGTCATATAAGTCTCCGACATATTTTAAGACTTCGGGCTGACTTACATCCGCTTTTATCGCACTAAACTCGTTCATGGATGTTCTTAGTACAAAAAGTGCCCCGATAATACCAAGATTCGTTAGGTCAGTTAGTCCAGCATCGGTGATGTCTTTCGGAATGGCGGCTCCATGTGGACAAACATCTTCATAAATACGATGCCAGTGCCAGGTGCCGTCTATGTCAACGCTATCGGGCACAACAAATTGCCCCGCATCGTCATATTCAACAAAGTTCTCGCGTTTCTCATTAATGATTCCCGCCGGCGTATTCACTGTGAATAAATGATCATAATGGCGCAGGGGAAGAATATCGGCATCCAATATAGTGACTTTTTCATAATTAAAGCCTAAATCACCATCTGATCCCAGACGCAGTGCGTGCATACGTGTAAAAAGGTAGGGTCGATCTTGCCGTTCTTGCCGTCGTTTGTGCGGGATAAAAAATGGCTCGACTTCAATCACATGATCAAACAACATCTCCAGGGCAGAACGTGTTTCTCTGGTCATGTTGCCCGTTACCATACACACAATGTCGGCCTGTGTTTTTTGTTTACGGAGTGCGTGCGCCAACAACAATGCCGCTGGTACATAGGTGTCATTTAGCGTAAATAATAAAAACGTGACATGAGCAAATCGCGCCGAACCATCTGGATAGCGCATCATTGCTGGTGGCAACAACTCAAGTTGTGGCATTTTATCCTCGTAACTGTCGGCAACTTCATGCGATTATAGCAAATATCGTCAACCTTTGATTTCACCCTACCCCGAACAGGTACAATTCGGGCTATATTGGAACAGAAAATGTGTACAGGACAACAATCGTGAACGAATATCACATTCCAGCGGAAATCCATCGTACTGAATTGACGGTGGTCAATTCACGTTTTATTACAACTGCGGCACCTGTTTTCACAGTTAATGAGGCAAGGAACTTTTTGTCCCAGGTTCGCAATGAATTGAAAACTGCTTCGCATCATGTATATGCGTATCGTGTCGGGTATGGCAACAGCGTTATTGACGGTATGAGTGATGACGGTGAACCACAAGGCACAGCAGGGCCACCGACGCTTGCGGTATTACGTGGCGCCGATATAGGTGATATTATTGTCATTAACTCACGTTTCTTCGGTGGCACGAAACTTGGCACAGGCGGACTTGTACGAGCCTATAGCGAGGCGACCCGTTTGTGCTTGAAATCACTACCGCTACAACTCAAAATCGAAAAGCGTTTGCTCGGCTTAGATGTCCCGTATACACACTATGAAAACGTCAAACTTGTAATTGCGGCGCATAATGCCGTTCTTACAGAGGAAGTCTTTGTTGATCTTGTGACACTCTATATAGAAATACCAGTATCCAACATTGATGATTTTACAGAAGCGATCATCGAATTGTCATCTGGTGATATCAAACCAATAGACCTGAGTGATTTAGATGGTTAGTTCATATTGTCGGCAATATACTTTCGCACGCGATTAAGCGCCGGATGTCTTGGGTTGACTTGCTCAGCGCGCACTAGATAAGGCTTGGCATCTTCAGTCTGTCCATTGTCAAATAACAATTGGGCTGTTGTCGCTAGAAGCGGCACATGACTGGTAAACTCACTCAATCCCTGATTAAGATACTTAAATGCCAGTTCCTTTTCGCCTGTGTCCCACAACACTTTGCCCAATAATTCTAAAATGTCCGGGTCGTTCCGAATCAATTTTTGACCATTCAACAGAATATCGAGCGCATCCGCATCTTCTCCCCAATTTAAGTATGCTTTACCGAGCAGAACGTACCCATCCGCAAATGACGGTGCGGTTTCTATCGCAGCTTCAAGAAACTCAACATCCTCACTGCTGATCGCGTTACCTGCTGATAAAATCCCTTCGATTTCACCCATTCTGGTTTCAAAATCAGGATCATTCGCGCTCAGCATTAAACGCTCAATATCCATTACTTCATCCGGCTCCGATGCCGATTTGCGAGCTTGTTGTAATAAAATAGCCGCTTCCTCCTGCCGTTCGTCCGCCAGATATGCGGCAGCAAGTGTAATCGGTAAATCGTTGCGCTCCGGTTTAGCCTTTATTTCTTGATTCAGCAAGTTGATTACAGAACCCATGTTCTCAAATGGATACAAATTGTCAACAATATGTCGAACCAGGTCACCTGTTTTATCTTGCTCAAGTAATTTTATGAATCCATCAATAAAACGGTCTTCATCCAGAGACATCACGTACAATAACTGTGTGTGTAAAACGTTCGTGCGATCCGGATCAAGTTGTAATGCTTCCTCGTATGCTTCAACCGCCTCCCACAATATCCAATTCTCATCATACTCATCAGGATCAATGAGAATAAAATCCTCAAGCACAAAATGTTCATAGGACAATATCAGCAATAAACTCGCATAAGAAGAATACAGATCACTATTAACTGCATCGGCTTCTATCGCGCGTTGAAATGCGTCAATTGACTCGGCATAGCGTCTGGAATTGCGATAGAGTGTGGCTAAACTTAGCCAAACATGCGCCGCATCCTGTTCACGCTCAAGGGTAATTTGATCTTCTAATAGCGTATAGGCCTCCTGCACATAACCTAACCCATAGAGTCCCAGCGACAATTGAACCACAGCACTATCAATTGTCCTAATCTGCTGAAGGATTTGATCAAGAGACGAAACCAGTTCTTCGCCTATGATACTCCAGCCGGGCATCATCGTTCGCCTAAATTCGCCCGCTACGCTCCATGCGGGCATATCGCCCTCTAAATCCATCATTGCCGCCAACAGCGCGTCTTTTTGGGTATTTAAAGTGCTATCCGGCCACTCTTGCCCGCAGAGCACGAAGTACAAACGCAATTCCCATTGAAACAGCCGCGTCAGAAAGGCATTAATCGCTGTTTCATCGCCTATACATTGGGTGTAACTACTGGCGGCTGCTTTGATTCTCTCTGAATCCAACTGAGTAGCGATGTCGCGCGCCACATCTACCATTTGTCGCACAAGATCGCTGAGGGATGACGCACGATACGATAACTTGTACGCAGACTCGTCTATGAGTTCACCAGAAATCCACAGATTGAGGATATATTCGGACTCTTCACGGCTCAAATCGGATATAACGACTGCATTATAGTCTAAACCTTTAATCGTCCACATTTCAGCATTAAATTGTGAGTGTGCTGGTGTCCATTTATACTTGCTTATATCGTCGTCAACTTGTGCAAATATCCGATAGGCCAGAACATCTTGCCAATTGTCCAGCAGCAAACCTAATAAGGTCATGAGACCCATTGCCGCTTCGGGGTTATCAGAATAGATACAGGGATATAGCCCGATTCGAATATTAGGGCGATTCGCGTCAATGCTCTGTGCGAGTGTATTGGCTGTTCCGAAGATCGCTGTTGGCAAGTTCAATACAGTGCGCTGACCATCGACCATCATCAACTTGCGAGCAAGATTTTCCATTTTTTCTACTTTCTTCAATTCAAACGATTTACATATTAAAACGCCCTATCCGAAGATAGGGCGCACATTTGTTACAAATACAGCCTTAGTCTATCATCCAGAGCCTATATTGCGGAAGTCGATTACGGGGACACGGTTGATGTCACCACGGAAGAGTGTGAATTGATTGTTGACCCAGCCACGACCAAATGTGCCTTCAACCCAGAACCAGACACCATCTGGCGCAACACCAATTACTGCAAGCTCCACACCGCCGGGCACCGTCGCCACTACAGAAAAACCCGCACTTGGGCCGCTGCGGATATTCAAGTTGCCTGTATTGACCACCAGGCGCGGGCCAATAATTGCTGGCGGTGGCAGCGTCGTTGCGCCTGTTATGGTTGACGGTGATGTTGTTGAACCGGAGGCAGAAGAAACATTCGCAAATCCGGGGTTCGTGCCATCACAGAAAGACAACACGGTATCGGGACGACCCTGTGTGGCTTCAATATCCACCCACCCCACTGTGCCATCAATCAATTCGAGTTTAGCTAAGCCCTCGCGTACATCAATGACATAGGCTTCTTGACCAGCTACCAGACCAAAACCCGGCGCAACTGTTCCATCCGGGCCGCCGCCCAGCCCAGTGCTGCGCGTTACAACAACTACCGATTGATTGGGTGAGCATTGCATGGGTCGCAAGACAAACTGATGCGCTTCGTTCCATACAGCACCGAGACCGGGCACAACTGCGCGGAACCAAAGGCGACCTTCTGCAAAGGTTTGGTCAACAAGTGGATAAACCTGATCCAGGCGAGGGCCAACAGCGGCACGGATCACACCCGCGAAATCCGAAGGCGCATTACGCAGATCGCCGCCAAGAACCGACACACCCCAGAGGCGGAGTGCACGATCACCCGTCGGGGCTTGACCCTGTTGGGTAGTCACTGGCACTGCTCCGCCACCAGAACCCAAATCAACCCCTTGCTGAACGGCTTCACCCGGGTCCACAAAGGGTACATGGCGAAAATCACCACGCGGCAAAGTAAATTCAACGTTAACCCATCCGGGCCCAATATCTGTGGCGACTTGATACCAAACACGGTCACGAGCTACGCCTAAAACAGGTAACTCGGTGCCACCAACGACAGTGGCGATGATGGTATAACCAACGCCCGGACCGCTACGAATGTTCAAGAAGCTCGCATTCACAACAAGAATAGGCGTTGCGAAAGTTGGCTGTTCTTGTTCGGAGGCCGAAACGCTGTAGCTACCTAACAGCAGCCCAACGATTAAGGTCAGTGATAAAACAATGGTAATGAATTTTGCACGAAATCTCATAGTGACACCTTTCCGGTAGTGGGCAGGGTTTATCATTTACCAGATAGTATAGAATGAAACTGCAAATTTTGCTTCCAATTCGTACCTGTTTCTGAATGTATAGTATAAACAGACTTTTTGATTGAGCAAATCATCATCGTCCAATAAGCGTAGGGTTCACGTAGGAGAATAACATTGTCATCCCACTTTATAAATGATACTTTTAGACTAAACTAGTGTCTATATCGTGATAGCTTGGGACGGATACCATTCCTATGATATATAAAATCATCGTCGTTGTGCTTGCTGCGCTCAGTTTTGCTACAATCGCGAATGCTCAAGATTCTTGCCAGCCGTGCGGCATTTCCGAAAGCGAAATCAATGCTTATCCGCACCCAAATGTCATCCCACTCGTGCCTAACGATGGTGTGCTTTATGATCGGATATATCGTCGTGTTGAGGGTGCAATGGATATTTATGATGCGCCCAACGGCAATCTCATTAGCACGATGGGGCCGGGATATGTATTCGTCACATTGCTGCGCCAGCAAGATGGCTGGGCGGAAATTAGCCCTAACCGCTGGGTGCGGGCCGAGATATTGAGCGAAGATGTCCCTTTGTCTCGCTATGCGGGTGTTGAACTCCCCGCCGAACCACTGCCATATCCGATGGCATGGGCACTACGCCACATTTATCCCAGTAATACACCGGGTGGTGAACCCAATGAGAATTATGCGATGATTTGGCGATATACGCCCGTCAATATATACGCGACAGTGGTGGTGGATGGTTTCAACTGGTATCAAATTGGCGTTAATAAGTGGGTGCATCAATTCAATGTCGCGGTTTTGGAGCCTATCGAGCGCCCGCCTGAAGTTGAGACCGAACGATGGATCAGCGTAGACTTATACGAACAGGTTGCCATTGCGTATGAAGGCAATACGCCCGTCTTCGCGACTCTTGTATCGTCAGGATTACCTGAATGGTCAACCAACGAGGGACTTTTCCACATCTATCTGCGTTATGAACGCACGGTGATGAGTGGTGCGGATGGTCAATCAGATTTCTATTATCTGGAAGAGGTGCCATGGACGATGTACTTCGATGATGACATCGCGCTGCATGGCACTTTTTGGCATGACGGGTTTGGTTTTCGCCAGAGTCATGGTTGTGTCAACCTGTCAATTACCGATGCACAATGGCTTTATCAGTGGGTTGCTGAGATATTCGTCCCCGGAAGCGAAGAACCAGCCGATAATGTAGCAGTTTATGTCTACAGCAGTGGTGAATACCAATAAACTCCTGCCCTCTATCTGAAAGCAGGCAATTGATGCCCACAGGAATGTGGGTATTTTTATTGTTGACTGTTGTTATCAGACTGAATCTGATTATTATGTAAGGATGTGCTAAGTTTGGACAGGTATCTGCTGTGTATCGTCGGCTCATCAACATAGACTATGAAATTGATCAAATCATTGCAGTCGAACAGACGATCCAAAATCTACTCAGTTTGGCTGGTTATTACATGAATGACACCCCGCTTGTCGAACCAATCGACCTTTTTCTTACAAAAGCAGGTAGCCAGTTTATCGACAAGTTATTTGTTATCGACCAGCAAAACATGCAACTCGCTCTACGACCAGAATTTACAGCTTCGGCAGTGCTGCAATTTATTGCACAAGCACAACCAAAAGAGAGTGTGCGCTGGCAGTTTCGCGGGCCGGTGTTTCAGTTAGAGGCGGACTCGCAATCGAAAAACTATATCCAACGGTACAGCTTTGGTGCGGAATTGATCGGTATAACGGATGTATCGGCAGATGCAGAAATTATCGGCCTCGCAGCACAAGTGATCAAGTCACTTAAGATCCCTGAGTGGACAGTAACGATTGGTGATTTGAGTATTCTACGAACGGCTATCAGTCAATTTGGTCTGGATAGCCGAACACAACGGTTGTTGCTCAATCAGCGTTTCAATCTTCAAGAGTCTAGCGCAGGAAAAGAGCAGGTGTTGCGTAATCTTCGGAATCTGTTCGGGAGTGGGCTGGATTACCCGCCCGCCAACCACGCACAGGAAGCACAGCAAACACAACAAATGCTGGATATATTACTCGACACAACACAACGCGGACAAACAATGGGCGGACGCACGCGCCATGAAATTGCCCAGCGCCTTCTTAATAAGGAGCAGCGTCTGGCGGAGCAAGAACGCATTACTGAGGCGCTTGATTTTCTCCATCAGTGGGCACAAATCGAAGGCACAATCCCTGATGCAATACCAAAAGTACAAGACTTGACCGCGACAGCGCCGCACTTACTGGACAACTGGATGCGTTTATTTGAGCTAATCGAAGTCTATGGCGTCGATCTGGATCGTGTGCGTATCAAACCGGATTTAGTGCGGAACTGGGATTATTATACAGGCACAGTGTTTGAAATCAGAACGCAAGATGGCTTATTGCTGGCAGGTGGCGGGCGATATGATGAACTTGGCCGTTTAGTAGGTAGCAGCAACGATGTGCCGGCTGTTGGTTTTGCTGTGTATATGGATAACGTGCTTAGGCTAATTCATACACAACAACCAGCGCGAAAATGGTCAATTCAATACACGCCTGCGAATGCTGTCATAGCAATTCGCTGGGCGTCTGCACTGCGCCAGCGGCAAATTCCCATAGAACTCATTATGACAGAACAAACAACTTCTAATACCTTGCATATTGTTGATAATACGCTCCAGATTGCAGGTATTGGGTATCAACTTAATGAAATCGACAGGGCTATTGAAAAGCTGACTACACACGCATGAATGACCGTCTCACATTGGCATTGCCGAGCAAGGGAGCAATTGCTGAACCAACGTATAGCTTCTTAAATGACTGTGGTTTGAAGGTATCGAAGCCCAATCCGCGACAGTACGTGGGTTCGTTATCCACACTGCCGCATGTTGATGTGCTATTTCAGCGGGTCAAGGATGTAGCCTATAAAATTGCAGACGGCACAGCACACGTCGGCATTACCGGTATGGATGTTGTCAAGGAATATCCAAGCGATCAGCTCATCGTGATTCACGATCAACTCCAATATGGTCACTGTAAACTGGTTGTTGCTGTGCCAGAAGCGTGGGTTGATGTTCAAAATATGACTGATCTTGCCGAAATTGCTATTGATTTTCGTGAGCAAAAGCAGCGGAATCTGCGAATTGCAACGACCTATACGCATCTTGCACGACAATATTTACATCAGCGGGGTATTCATCACTTCACATTGGTCAAGGCCGAAGGCGCGATTGAAGCCGCACCTACCATTGGCTATGCAGATATTGTGATTGACCTGACCCAAACAGGCACAACGTTACGCGAGAATCATCTTAAAACATTGCCGGATGGTGTAATAATCGAATCTCAGGCATGTCTAATCGCTAATCGGGACGCAATTCGCAACCATCCCCGTCGACTCCGTATTCTACAAACGTTGTTGGAGTATATAGATGCCACTTTGCAAGGAACACGGCATTATCAGGTTACACTCAATATTCAGGGAGATAGTGTAGAGAGTGTTGCTGCGCGAGTCGGGGGCAATCCGCTTACACGGGGTTTGTTAGGGCCAACGATTGCCCCTGTTTATCAGTTTAACGGCGACGATAACAGTTCCTGGCACACCGTAACCATTACAATTTCCCATAAAAATTTATTGATGGCAGTAGATTATCTTCGCAGCATTGGCGGTACCCATGTGATTGTCGTGCCCGTCCGCTATGTATTCATGGAAACGTCCCCTACATTTGACAAGTTGATGGAGTTGCTAAAGTAGCCAACACACTATAGGGCTTTTTCCACAAGATCAAGTAAACGGTCAATAACACTACGCTTCCCATAACTTTCAGAACCCATCGAAACAGCCATACACAAACCCAACAAACTGATCTCTGGCGGGAAGCGCGTAGAATCGGCAAGATTCAGCGTCAGAAATGGGCAGCAGAACAAAGCTGCCTTGAGATACTCGCGCCAATCTGCTCGCAACATTTGCTGTTCTTGGAGTAATCTAAGTGTTGGGATTAACACCCGTTGAATCTTACTTCTAAGAAACATCCACCGCACCGGATGTAAAGCGTAAGAATGCGTAACGCGCCACACATCCCCGTCGATTTGCAGCGAAATGGCTAACTTACGCCGCTTTTCGTGCGGAAAGTACATCCACATCGCAAATACGTTGTGAAACAGCGGTTTGGCTATATCGAGCAGTGGGTGATGCTGTCCTGCAAAAGCCGGGTCAAAATATAGCATGGATGGTGATTGCAATTCAGTATTAACGAGAAAGACATTGCCATTGTGAGCATCGCCATGTCCCACGACACAAGGCCCTGCCTGCTGTGGATTCAATATGTGAATCGCGCGCTGGATAATATCATCAAGAGATTCACGATATTCCTGCCCATTGATGTTCCAATGCACATTTCGCACCTGTCGCATGTCATAAGATTTACCCGAAATCTGGATTGGGACCGCCATACCCGAAGTATCGGGCAAAGCGCCATAAAACCGCTCTAATCTGCCACCGGCGAGGCGATAATAAAACAATTGATGTATGGCTGCGTTGTTTGCCTCTTGTGCGGTTTGACTGTTCAGCGTGTGCTGATATAGCTGAAACAAGTCATCATCCGCAGCGTATTGTACGGCAGCCAGGTCACCTAAACTGACCTCACTATCGCCCTGCCCCGTTTCGATACCCCATGCGACATCAAAGACTGATGGCGATTCGATAAGATCATAGATAAGTATCTGTTTGCCGGGTTCTGTCGAACTATAGATTGGTTGAATCACAGGGTACCCGGCATTTGCCAAGGTTGCGCTGTGATAATACTCATCAATGACGGTATCGCTTTCCGTATGAGATTTGAAAAACAATTTACTGCCATTCGCCAGTGTTAGATACCCATTGAACGAATTTAATGAAACAGCAAGTGGTCGCAGTTCAACGCCAACAGCATCATAGGGTGTGATTTCGCGGATAAACCACAGCAATAGTTCCTCCGCCTGCTGCCTATCGGTAAATTGCAGGGTCTGCACTTGTTGCAGGAGTTCGTGTGTCATATCCCCAGGATTTCATTGCGTTTACGAATAGCAAAAGCATGAGCAGGAAAATCCTCGTAATCTGCTAATGTCGTCGTCGTGCCTTGCAATCGCTCATAACCTTCGCGTGAGAGGTAACCTACGCCGCTGCGTTTGAGGAAATCCCACACACTCACAGACGAAAATGTTCGCGCAAAGCCCCCGGTTGGCAATATTGCATTCAGACCAAGGCAGTAATTCGCTGTGGGGATTGGTGTGTGTGAACCGAGCAAAATCTCACCAGCATTTTTGATTTTCTGCAACGTGACAAACGGTTCACTGGTAAGCACTTCCAGATGTTCAGGTGCATAGTCATTCACAAACTGGATAGATTCATCGAGACTATCGGTTAGGAGAATACCGCCGTAATTCGATAGGACGTTATTGATGAAGTTTTGTCGCCATTCCGGCAGTTGGCTGATGTAGTCCGGCAGAATATTGAGTGCCTGTTCTGCTATCTCGCGGCTGTGCGTGACTAAAATAGCCGCAGATTCCGGCCCATGTTCCGCTTCGACCAGTAAATCCAACGCCGCCAATCGAGGGTCAGCCGTCCCATCCACTAGAATGATGGATTCGCTTGGCCCGGCAGGTAAGCCAACATCCACCGTGCCATAAAGTAGTCTTTTTGCTGCGGTCACATAACTACTGCCGGGCCCAATAATTTTATCCACTTTGGGTATCGTTTCTGTGCCGTATGCAAGAGCCGCTATCGCTTGCATTCCGCCGACCACATAAACTTCATCAATACCACAAATTTCGGCGGCAACCAGTGATGCAGCATCTGGTTGACCGGCGGGCGTGGGTGGTGTTACCACAACAATACGTTCCACACCTGCAACCTTTGCGGGTGTGGCCAGCATCAACATAACTGATGGAAATGCGCCTTTGCCACGCGGCACGTACAAACCAACCGTGGGAATCGCCGTAATCTTTTCGCCTGCCATAATTCCCGGCTGCACCTCGGTGAACCACATCGGTTCTGGCATCTGTTCGCAATGAAAGCGGTCAATATTAACATGGGCATCTCGAAGCGCGTCGATGACCCGTTCATCGAGCGCGTTGCGCGCTTTGTCAAAATCTTCAGATGTGGCACGGAGCATTGAGCGTTCGAAATGCTCTGCGTCAAATTGTCGAGTGTAGTCAATAACCGCCATATCACCATCTATGCGAACGCGATCAATCACTTGCTGCGCTAATGGCAGCAAATCTCGAATGTCCCTTTCGGCGCGACGCATGATTCGTTTTTTGGCTTCCGTGCCCATTGTCCTAAGTTCGAGGAATTGGATCAAGACAACACCCTTTGCGATGAGTACGTGCTATGTGGATAGATGATGCGATTTACGATTTGATATGCTGATCAATCACTTCTGACCGACGCCGTGTGCCATCCCAACGAATGTCCGGTACAAGTATTTGTTTATATGCCAGAATGCGTTCACGATGGACTTGTAAATCCTTCAGCATGATTCTTATTTCAGCTTTTACATCGTGAGAGGGTTGATACCCCAATTCAATCAGGTGATTGCGATCAGGATTGTAATAGTGATGATCGGCTTCCGTTCGCGGGTTATCATAATGTGCGATGGTGCTCAATATACCTATTTCGTTCGCCACATCTTTGACGAGATACGCCAATTCTTCAACAGTGTAGCATTCCTCAAATTGGTTGAAGACCCGGTATTCGCCTTTTTCTGGGGGATTCTCGATAACAATGCCGATACATTGCATTGAATCTCGCAGCGGCAGGAATCCGCGTTTTTGTCCCCCTCGTCCGTACAGTGTTAGTGGATGATCAATCACTGCCTGACAGCAAAACCGATTGACCGCCGTACCAAAGCACTGGTCAAAATCCAGCCGACTACGCAGGCGCGGGTCGTCACCCATTTCATCGATCCGGGTCCCGAATACCACCCCCTGCATAATATCCGTTGACCGCAGACCCCATATTTTGCAAGCAAACATGGTGTTATTGGAGTCGTGAACTTTACTTTGATGGTAAAAGCTGCCTGCCTGTCGCGGAAATGGCAAACGATCTTTACGACCACGATACTCAATTTCGAAGAATCCCTCAGGGATGTCCACATTGGGTGTACCATATTCACCCATTGTGCCTAATTTAACCAGGTGTGTATCAGGACACACTTCTCGCATGGCCCACAGAATGTTGAGATTACCAATAACGTTGTTTTGTTGCGTGAAAACTGTATGTGCCTGGTCAATCATGGAGTATGGCGCTGATGGCATTTCTCCAAAATGGACAATTGCATCAGGTTGAAAATCAGCCAGAAACCCTTTAATGAAGGGATAATCAAGAAGATCGCCTTCACGAAAATCGAGCGATGAATCGTAATGTGCCGCAAACGCAGCCACGCGCTCCGCTACAGTGTAGACGGGAAACGCGCTGATGCTGCCAACTTCTTCAACCCATGCGCGCCGCAGCAATAAGTCACAACCCGCCACCTCATGACCACGCGCGGTTAAATATTGTGCCAGCGGCCATCCAAGATAACCATCCATCCCGGCAATGAATACTCTCATGAATATTCTCCGTATGTATCGGTAGTGTGATGTGGATTTGAGCAATATTGAACAAACCCAAAACAGTCTAGCCAAGCACTACCATGCTGTCAAGCAAGCACCTGTGCTGCAAGCGGTTGAAAATTGGCAATATAGCCCTGTGCTGCAAGCAGTTCCGCATTGAGAATGCTACATCCAGCAGCGCCACGAATGGTATTGTGTGAAAGCGCCACAAACTTGTAACCAAGTATCGGGCATTCGCGTAGACGCCCAACTGATGTCGCCATACCGTTGCCCGCATTACGATCTCGGCGGCTTTGTGGACGGTCAATTTGCGGTAAGTATTGGACAGGTTGTTCAGGCGCACTCGGCAATGTTGACACCGGTTCTGGCCCACGAAATACTCGCCACGCTTCAATGATGGTGTCCAAATCAGGTTTGTCATCTAGTTCCACTGAGATATTGACCAAATGTCCATCAATCACAGGGACACGATTACAGGTCGCGCTCGCAATAACGCGCAAAGATTGGATTTGCTGACCGTCAAAGTTACCTAGCATCTTCCAGGGTTCTGTGTGTAATTTGTCTTCATCCCCACCAACATAAGGAATGATATTATCAAGAATATCGAGCGAGGCCACGCCGGGATACCCGGCACCACTGATGGCCTGTGCGCTGACCATATTGACCTTGCGAATGTTAAATTGACGCAATGGCGCTAAGGCCATCACAACCGGCATTGCCGTACAATTTGAATTGGCCACCAGCGCACCGGTTTGCCATCCACGATTTTCGCGCTGTATGTCAATCAGTCGAATATGATCGGCGTTGGCCTCAGGCAGCAGCAGTGGCACATCCTCAAGCATACGATTGACAGACGCATTTGTGCATACGATATGTCCATCGCTGGCTAACGCTATTTCACAAGCAGCAGCGGCTTCTTTGGGCAAGGCGCTGAATATCAGTGGTGATGAGAAACTTTCATCCAGAGCCTTAACAGTCAGCCCTTTAACGGACACGGGTGGTTCACCATCCAGAACCCAATTAACCGCTTCCCCATACAACCGTCCTGCGCTGCGACTGGAGCCATTGACTTCTGCGATGCGAAACCAGGGATGGTTTTCCAATAGTTGAATAAAACGCTGTCCCACCGCGCCTGTAGCACCTAAAATTGCGACGTCAAGTTTTTGGATCATCGTGGTTGCTCTCTAATTTATCCGGGTGAATGATTACGCCAATCAAAATCCTACAAAGGGATTGTGAATTTGACAATGTTGCACCTGTGATGCTATGCTCAATTCCGAGATGTGATTAGGTAAATTCATGTATCATGCAAGAAACACGGCAGTATATTCTCAAAATTTTGAAGGAACGTGGGCAGGCCACGGTTGAGGAAATTGTGGCAGACCTTCAACAGCAACGTGGCAAAATCACGTCTGTGACTGTCCGGCACCACTTAAGCATCCTCCAGGAAGATAACCTGATCACAACCCCGGAACTACAACATCGAAATACACCCGGAAGACCCCGACATGTGTATGCGTTGACAAACAAAGCTTTCTCATATTTCCCCAATAATTATCAGCGATTAGCGTCGAGCCTGCTTAATCAAATACAAATACGTTTTCCATCAGAGGAAGTCAACGTGATTTTAGAGGGTGTTGCCGATAGTCTCGCATCCGAGGCCTGTATTCCGGCTGGGCCTATGCCAAACCGCCTTGATGCCACCGTTGATTACTTAAAACAGCAGGGTTACAACGCCCATTGGGAATCGGATACAAAAGGTTACACATTACACGTTAAAAATTGTCCGTATCACGGTGTTGCCCATCGTCAGGAAACAGTATGCCAGATGGATGCGCGTCTGATTACGACGCTGCTGGGCATTGTTCCCCGAATAACAGACCGCATCTCAAGTGGTGACTCTCAATGCACTTTTTTTATCCCGGATACTGCCGAATAAGTCATTTTTATAGATAACCATCTTTTTTATTGACGCTTAACTGCCTCTATGTTACCATTTCTCATATACACAAACATTGATGAGGAGATTCTCAATGGCGCTGGCTGAACACACAAACATTCAAACTGACACAACAATCTTGTCTGTCACACCACAGGCAGTGACTATTATCCATAAGTTATTGGAAGATCGCGCTATTCCCAATCATGTACTCCGCGTATTTGTGTCAGGTGGCGGATGTTCTGGAATGCAATATGGCATGGCATTCGAAGAAGCGCCGCAGGAATTTGACGAAGTGATTACACCTGCTGAGGGTGTTCGCCTTGTCGTAGACCCAACGAGTCGAATGTATCTGCAAGGTGCGGTGATTGATTTTGTCGATAGTTTGATGGGCGGCGGTTTCAGGATTGAAAATCCGAATGCGGTTTCGAGTTGTGGTTGCGGTTCATCCTTTAGAACAGCAAATGATACGAGCGAAGGTGACGCCGGGTGCAGTACCTGTAGCCACTAATTAAGCCAAATCGTAGCGTAGCAAACTGACTTTTAACGGGTACTGTCCATAACAACAGTGCCCGTTTTAATTGCGGAACGTTTACGAACGTCTAAATGAACTAATAAACAACCCGACCAACCCCACACCACCCAGAATCACGATTGGCAACAATGGTGCTATTCCCTCAGATTGGGCGGGTGCTGTTTCTGGTGATGTGGTGCCTGTATTTGCACTGGCTTCCCCCCGGGTTGGCGCGATAGCGACTATATCTGGCGGATAGGTGAATGTAGGTGCGATTGCGTCAGCCTCCGCTGTGCTGTCGAATGTGTCAGAATTAGCGCTAGCTGCATTGTTACTGGTTGGAGCTGGCAGCACGCGAGCATTCGCCGTCGCCGTTAGGATTCCGCCGGGCGTCTGAGTAATCGCTTCCCATGTCTGGGTTGCCGCGACGATAGCTGAATCAACCGTCGGTTCAGCGAAAGGGTCAACGTCGGTAATCGTGCTGGCATCACCAATAATTTCAACCAGTTGCCCAAATATCCAGGCACGTCCATTTGGTGAAAGGTCATATTGTATTTGATACCACTCAAAATAGCGCCCCGTGACATTAAATCGTTCACCGGGAGAGATTGCACCTAAACGTTCAGATTCAGGGTCGGGAAGTAATCGCACATTAACTGGCCCCGCCGATTCTCTCGGTGTCAACTGTACAGGTCCAACTGCGGTTGGCGTGCGGGTCGCCGTTGGGGTCTCTGCAAATTGCTGTGTGGTAATAGGCGTAGCAGTGGGCAGCGACACATTAACGGGTGTCGCGCTAACTTGTTCCTGTGCAATCACATCAAATCCCCGAAGGCTTACAAGTGCAACCAGAACAGCAAGACTGATCAATATGCCTAGAGTGGGCTTTTTCAAATTTTCGTCCTACTTTACCAACTGAGCTGATTGAGTGGGTTAAGGCGGCCTTGTTCCGCAACCCGGGTATCCGTATCACGTTCCATATAACCTTGATATTCTTGATTTTGCAAGCCAATTAATGTCCAACCATTCATCACAAACGGTGGACGCGGGTCATTTTCCAGGCATTCATGGCAATAGGCCGGAAGCCACTCCCCGTTAAATCGTCTCGCAATGTGAACGTGTGTTGCCGTTGAAAATCCACCTTCGCATGATGGGCGACCAATAGGGTCTCCAATATTGACAGTTGTGCCGACTGCAACACGTCCATCAGTCGCAATGTGAAGATAGAGAATGCTCCATCCTGTCGATTCATCACCGTCATTATCCAGGTCTAATACCACAGTCCCCCGACCACTACGGGCAATAATGCCGGGGGCCATTGCCGTCACCCAATAGGCTGATGTGTAGCAAAACGGCGACCCATCAGGTAAATCATCCGGCGGCGCAAGGTCAAACGCTGACCACGCACTCCCACTACCCCATCCGCCATGTGGCCCGCCGGTGAAAAACCACGTCTCATTTGGTGAAAACGGAAATGAAAGTGTGGGTTGGACGAGATTCGGTGGCACAAGCGGGTCGATACGACTACCCGCAAGAGGATC
>CAZTLI010000062.1:0-17164 GCA_964614375.1 uncultured Anaerolineaceae bacterium | reverse complement strand
TGGCAAAACACCCCGATGTCGCTGTGCCGTTGGCTGTGTTGAATGATGTGCAGGAATACATTCCGCTGCACTGGTTTTTTGTGCAAGCGATGGATCGCACGCCGCTTTATGCCGATGATTATTGGCTCGACCCGGATGAATTGGCCTATATACTGGAAGCCTATATTCAGACGACAGAGGCCGATAAGCCTTATTTCGTGCTAAAGATGCCCTATTATCCCCTATATTATCTGGATTTTTTGGCTGATTACTTTGATGACCACCTCAAATTGTTATTTACCCGCCGGCCTATCGAAAAAGTTGTCCATTCATGGTTGAAGCCGGGGTCGAATCTGTTTTTTTATCAATTTGAAGAAATCGCGCGGCAGGCCAAGAAGCTCGCGGTGGCGGAACGGCAACAAATATTGTCTGAACTATCGCAGCAGCAAGGCGAGGGATTCTTCCACGCGCTGGAAACCCGCTGCGACAGCCTGCGCGATAGCTGGAATGCCAATCACCCTGATAATCCTTTCCTGACATTAGACGTGGAACAATTGGCGAAATCGCGCGATTATCAAGTGGAATTGATCAACTTCATCGGTCTTTCCACAGCGCATCTTGACGCTATGACCTCGGTTATTGATTATGACCGTTTGCTGCATAATCGTTCGCCCGCGTCCCGGTCTATTGGCGATCAGGTGAAGGCCGTTCTGCGCGGATTGACGCCGCCTGTGGTGTGGTCGTATGGCAGCAAACTCAATCGTCGGCTGCGGAATTCGTCGTAATGACCGCTTCACCCCGAATCAGTTTTGGCATCATCGTCCTCAATGGTGAACCCTTTACACGCTACACACTGCGGGCGTTATACCCGTTTGCCTACGAAATCATCGTCGTAGAGGGCGCGGTACAGGACGCTGCAACCATTGCCACGCCGGACGGCCATTCGCGCGATTCTACACTTGCGACGTTACAGAAGTTTAAAGCTGAAGAAGACCCCGAAAATAAAGTGCAACTCATCACCCGTGAGGGCTTCTGGACTGAAAAAGATGCGATGTCGCAGGCCTATGCCGAACGTGCGACGGGCGATTACCTGTGGCAAGTGGATGTCGATGAGTTTTATCGACCTGAAGCTATGCGCGCCGTGATCGATATGCTGTGTGCCGACCCAACGATTACGGCAGTGTCGTTTCCGGTGCGATTCTTCTGGGGCGCGCCAGATGTGGTGGTGGATAGCTGGTATTTGCGACGGGGGGGGAATATCTTTCACAGGTTATTTAGATGGGGTGAGGGCTATCGGTATGTCACGCACCGTCCGCCAACCGTTCATACGCCCGAAGGCATAGATACGCGCGCACACAATCACATTGATGCTGGGGAAATGGCGCGGCGTGGTATCTATCTTTATCATTATGCGCTGTTGTTTCCGAAACAGGTACGCGAAAAGACCGATTACTATAGTCGCGCGGCGTGGGCGGCGTCGGCGGCAATGCGGCGCTGGGCGGAAGATAATTATTTTCAACTCACAGATCCGTTTCGGGTTTTCAATGTCTATCGTTATCCCGGCTGGTTGGAACGCTATACAGGTGATCATCCACCACAGGCACAGGCGATGTGGGACGATGTGACAGCGGGTAAGCTAGCGATAGAGACCCGACCTATGGATGATACAGATGCGCTGCTCGATTCGCGCTGGTATCGTGTTCGATCCGTGATTGTCACCTATGCCGATTATGGCGCGCGGTTGGGGTTGTGGTTGCGGCATATGCTGCGTAAGCCCTATGTTTGGGCGGCGCAGATACGGCATCGCCTGTTGGTGAAATTGGGATTGCGGTCTGCATGATGAAGATTTTGCACATCAATACTGATGCTAGCGGCGGTGGCGCGGCGAATGTGGTCTATAACTTGATGCAGGGTTATCGGGCACACAGTCATGAAAGCTGGCTTGTGGCGAGGCGCAGGCACACAGACGATGAACACGTCTATCCCATTCCCAATAGTCGCTATCAATCGGTGTGGGGACGGGCGCTGGAAGCGGTTGATGAAAAGCTGAAGCCGTATGAATCCAGAATGCGTGGCTTGTGGCGCATCAATCGGCTAATGGCTAAATTATCTCACCCCAGAGCATGGTTGGATTATGAGCGTGGGATTGAGAATTTTAATTTTCCCGGCAGCCATCATCTCTTTGATGATCTCCCCGACAAACCCGACATCATCCACTGTCATAATCTACATGGTGAATATTTTGATTTGCGCGCGCTATCATGGCTCAGTCAACAAGCGCCGACGTTCCTCATGCTGCATGATGCGTGGTTGTTGAGTGGGCATTGTGCCCATTCATTTGCTTGTGACCGCTGGAAAACAGGTTGTGGCGCGTGCCCGGATTTGACGATTTATCCGCCTGTGAAGCGCGATAACACAGCATACAACTGGCAGCGTAAACGCGACATCTATCAAAACAGTCGTTTATTCGTGTCCACACCGTCGCAGTGGTTAATGGACAAAGTGGAACAATCTATGTTGCGTCCAGCGATTGTTGAGGGCCGTGTGATTCCGCATGGTATCGACCTGAACATATTTCGTCCAGCCCGGCGGCAGGATGTGCGTGCGCGACTGAATATCCCGCAGGATGCGACAGTGCTGTTATTTGCGGCTTCAGGGCTGCGCCAGAATATCTACAAAGACTATGCCATGCTGCGCGCGGCAATTGCCCAAATTGGCGAAAATTTACCCGGTCAAAAGGTGCGGTTTATCGCGCTAGGGGATGCGGCGGCAGTCGAGCGTATTGGCAATGTTGAAATTCATTTTGTGCCCTATCAACCGGATGCAACGGTAGTGGCTGGTTATTATCAGGCCGCAGATGTCTACTTGTATGCCGCCAGAGCGGAGGCGTTTGGGTTGTCGCTAGTTGAAGCAATGGCCTGTGGCACACCCGTTGTCGCAACGGGTATTTGCTCAATCCCGGAATTGATATATGGTTTGGCGGGTCTGAGTGCCGATTCACCGGCGTATGCGCGTGAACGGGCGACGGGTGTGCTGGTCAGGGCGGGCGATGCCGATGCGATGGCACGCGCCGCTGTCACACTGCTCACCGATGATGATTTACGACAGCAGCTTGGCGCTCAGGCCGCAGCAGATGCCCGCGCACGATTTGATATTGAACGACAGGTGACCACATTTTTGGAATGGTACGAAGAGATTTTGATACAGAATCGGGAATACTGAGGGGGTATTTTGCGGATTACTGACAAACAAAAAAAACGTCGAGCAGCGTCTTCTCCTGCGTAAGGCAGCCGTGCCTATTTCAATGCTGGCAGGGCATTTTCGTCTGTATCGGGATTGTTACGACGGTGCAAATCAGCATTCGCGTGCCCATAGATTTGTGACGCAACCACAAAGCCACCGATGCGGCTGCCAATGAATGGCGCGCCATGAAATTCTTCTGGTGTGACCTGTTTCCAATTGGTTAAACCAAATGTAACCCCAACTTCGTGAACAAACTGGTTCAGCGTATCGCTCGTGGGTACACGTAAGACAAAACTGATCACATAATAACCACTTTCGTGGCGTCGCGACCCCTGTTGATAGAGCAGACATTGCAGCCGACCTGCCACGCAGAAGAGAGTGTGGAGTGTGGTTGTGGATACCGGGTGAACCACCCATTCGGTTGCATAATATTGATAGTTCATTATGATGTTTTAAGAACCTTTGTCTGACGATGTACTTATTCTAATCCACTTCAGTGAAATATACCGTAAATATTTGTAATTTCGCGAGATTATTCATAAATTTTTACGATTTAACACGTTTTACCAACATATCAGGCATCGTCTTCTTCAGCAATCGGCACATCGACCCGCCATATCGCCGCCGTGCCGTCTGCCGACCACGTAAGCAGGCGCGCGCTGTCCTGACTGAGCACCGCGCCGGAGATTGCTCCACCATGCCTACCGATGCCAAGCCAACGGGTGTCGCTTAACCATAAATAGACGTTGCCATCGTAATCCCATGTGACCAGTTGTGTTTCGTTCATCGTCCATGCTGCGCCCACTACCGCGTCATTCTGGCGATAGGTGGTCAATCGCTCGCCATCTATGTCCCATACCCGCGCTGTGCCATCTAAGGATGTTGTGAGAATGTGGGTTTGTGCTGCGTTCCAACCGGCGCTGGTCACGCTATCGCCATTGGTCAGTTCCGCAATGGGTGTGCCGTCCCCGTCCCAGAGGTGTGCGCTGGTGTCATTGCCCCAGGTCAGGATGCGATTTTCGTCGCTGTTCCAGCGCGCCCCGTTGACATCGCCGATATGCGGCAGCGTCGCGATGGGTTGACCATCTGCTGTCCACAAACGGGCGGTGCTGTCGGCTGACCACGTAAGGATACGGGTGCTGTCCCTGTTCCACCGTGCGCCCCATACACTGGCTTCGTGCGCGAGTGTGGCGATTAGAGTGCCGTTGGCGTCCCAAATCCGGGCATTCGTGCCGCTGAAAATCGTCCATGTGAGGATGCGCGTGCCATCACTGTTCCATAACGCGCCGCCCACTGGCGCATCGTGTGGTAAGGTTGCTAATTGTCCACCATCGAGCGCCCATACGCTGGCTGTGTGGTCGCTGGATGCAGTGACGATGCGGGTTTCATCGGGATTCCATGCCGCGCGCCACACGATGTCATCATGCCCAAATGTCGCTAAAGAGTCACCTGTTACTGTCCATAACCTGGCTGTGCCGTCGCTGGATGTGGTTAATATTAGCGTCTCGTCACGGTTGAACTGCGCCTGTGTCACCGCGCCTTCGTGTGTGAATGTCGCTAAAGCCGCGCCATCAATTGACCACAACACGGCTGTGCCATCCAACGACCAGGTGAGGACTTGTGTTTCGTCTCTGTTCCATGTCGCGCCGAGCAGCGCGTCTTCATGAGTGAAGTGTATAAGCGGTGCTATGGACTGGGCGCGCCCGACCACAACACATACGTTGAACATAATCAATATGGCGAATAACCGTTTCATCACAGCAACCCTTTTGCTGATAGTCATTAACAGCATAATCTATCCGAGCCAATCAGGATAGGGCTTAAGGGGATATGCGCTGCACGTCAAAACCATCGCCTGAACGGACTGTTAAATCGACGGTGATTTCGCGCCCGCCAAAGCCATCGACCAGATCGTGGGCGCGCACAGTGACCAGTGTGACGCCAGCGGGAATGACGATGCCCGACTGACTGCGGGTGAAGGGCTGCTCGGTTTCATGCGGATGCAGCAGCAAGCGGGTGAACGGCGAGTCGGGGTCGGGCTTGATGACGGTGCCATCGGGCAAGACCACATCCCAACCATCCGCATAATCGTCCCAACCGGTGTCGGGATGCCGCACCGTCACATGAAATGTCCACGTCCCATTCACGGACTGTATCGCCCGCACATATTCGACATCCGCATCGGCTGCGCGCCGGGCGCTGTCGGCGTTTGATGGGTGTTCAAGGGCTGTGTCGATGCGGTTGCAGGCGAGCAGGAGGGTGATTATCGCGATGAATGTGATGCACTGTCTCATTGTATGTAATCCCAACAATATCGCTACCGATTTTCTAACAATGACACTTATAGATATATAAATATTGATAAGTCCAGTTTCTTAAGGTGCGCGGTTTATATTTTGAGTATACTATGTATATTAATATGTCTTACAGCGCGAACAAGATGTTCATGTCAAAAGTTCTTCTAATAAGCACCGATACAAACGTGAAAAATCTGGTTGTGGACATGCTTGCCATCATGCAATCGGATTTGTTCGAGCTACGCCACGAAGAATCTTATGCGCGCGCGATGGAGGCGCTTGTCAATGAGCACGTTGAGGTATGCCTCATTGATCTGGAAGCGGATGACGGGCGTATCGAAGGTAGTCTCGAATTTTTACGCGATTTGCGTAAAGGCAATATCCATACCCCTGTCATTTTCCTTGCAAACAGCCCCAATCGCGAATTTGACCTGGCGGCAATGAAATTAGGCGCGATTGATTATCTGATTAAACCCTATCTTCAACCGCAAGCCTTCGAGCGGGCGCTGCGATATGCCACCGAACGCGGACGCTTTCTCGTTGAAATGTCGCGTCAGTATCAGAAAATTCAGGATATGGAAGAACTTAAGTCCGATCTGGTTCGGATTGCCGCCCATGACTTGAA
This sequence comes from uncultured Anaerolineaceae bacterium, assembly GCA_964614375.1. Classification (GTDB taxonomy): domain Bacteria; phylum Chloroflexota; class Anaerolineae; order Aggregatilineales; family Phototrophicaceae; genus CAZTLI01. The sequence goes on along the minus strand of CAZTLI010000062.1, from coordinate 11,020 downwards.
AAATCCTGTTTCGGCGGTGCTGCTATCGTCAGATATGATGATGCGCTATGACCTCACCAAAGACCAGCAGCGTAATCATGTTCAGCGTATCTGGCATTCGGCGCGGATGATGGAGCGGATTATCACCGAAATTCTGGCTGCTGAAAATATTGAGCAAATCATCGAAGGGCGAACCAGCAACGTCTTGCTGCGGGAATTAGTCCATACCGCAATCGAAGACTATCAACCGCTGCTGGACGCCAAATCGCTCGCCCTCACCACCGTCATTCCTGAAGAAACGATCCAAATCAATGCCGATATGGTGCAGTTACAGCGCGCTGTCAGCCTATTTTTACATAACGCGATTAAATACACACCAACGGGTGGTTCAATTTTAATCCGTGTTTGGTCTGATGACAGAACAGGCAGCCTTGAAATAGAAGATACCGGTTACGGTGTGCCGGATGAATTGCAATCACGTTTGTTTCAACCGTTTTTCCGGGCGCAAGTGCCAGAGACTGCGAATATTGAAGGCAATGGTCTTGGGCTTTACCTCGCCAAGCGAATTATCACCCGTTATGGGGGTAAAATCCGTTTTAGTAGTATTTATGGTCAAGGCAGTATCTTTGGTTTTGAATTACCTGTGCATGGTCAAACCGCTGTGGGTTGAATAGCGCTGGCCTGCACAAAATTCCCCCTGAGTGCAGCGCGCCTATAAGCTGCTATACCCAAGCCCTTTTTGCGAATTCGTGGTACGATGGACATAATTCGTATAAGGGTGAAATGTGGATAATGTCCGAACAGACGAATCAAGACGAACTTTTCGCCAAACTTGAACCCATCAATCGCCAATTTCAATATGCGTTGCAACTGGCGCAGCAGGGGCAAATCGAAGCAGCAATGAATGCCTATTTTGAGTGCCTGAAGCTGGCGGCGCTGGATAGCATTCCCTTGCACGCGCGTTTGGTGGCGTCTATCTTGATTAATGTCGGCTTTTGTCATGCCGATTTAGGCAACTGGCAGCAGGCATTCTATCATTATCAAATGGCGGAAGGCGTGCTGACTCATGATGAAGCGATGTTGCAGCAGGTCGCAGACCGTTATCAAATGAGCACCATCTTCTACTTTGATAACGACGACCTGCGTCCGATGCTGGCGGAACTCTACAATTCGATTGGGTTAGGCCATAATCTACAAAATGAATGGGAACAGGCGCTCGCCGCTTTTCGCAATGCGTTTACGATTGAACGTGAATATAAGGATTATGCCGCCTGTTTGCTCACGCTCAATTACATTGGCATGGGTTATCAACAACGCAATATGTGGAAAGACCTTGATGTCACCGCGCGCCAGATGCTGAAGGTTAATAAACTGGCGCAGCAGCCCCATTATGAGATGGCGGCACGGCGCTATCTGGCGCAGGTCTTTGGCAATACCGAACGCCCCAAAGAGATGCTCGCTCAGCTAGAGGCCGTCGTCAAAATTGGCAAGTCCATCAATCATCCCGATGTGGGCAAAGATGAAGCCCTGTTCCAGAATATGAAGAAAATGGCGGCGGCGCAAAAGTCTGCGCCAGTTCCCTCTGCTTCGCGACCTATGCCAACAGACACCACAATCACACAGATTCCATCGGACTTCATCGACTATGTTAGCATCCGCAAAGGCAAGGGCGGAGAACCCGCGTTCGTGCTGCATACCCGCTATTTTGATCAGGCACAGACCATTTTTCGCTTGTTTCCGGTGGGGCTGCGGCCCGTCAATATCTGGGCGGTGCGCCAATATGTAGCCACGGATGCCGAACTGCCCGATGATGGAGTCGTGTATATCGAGTTTTTGCTGGATGACTTGAATCCTGGAATGCTGTTGAACACGGTGGTCATTAACGAGACCTTCCAGCACACCCTGGGGCAGGCCAATTACGACACGAAAAAATTGACGGTGATGATTTCAGACACAGCGCAGCGTGTCGCGCCTGTGCCGGGCACCTTCACGCCTTATTTTCTGGATTGGTCGGGCATGGTGGGCATCGCGACCTATATGCGTAAGGCCGGCACGCGCAATGGGCAGCAACCGTCACAGGAGCAAATTAAAAATATCATCCATATTTTAGATACATCCCTGCAAGAGCATGGCCCCGCGACAGGTAAATACTGCGAATTGGGCTATTTATATCGTTTGTTGAATGATTGGCAGCAAGCCATTCAATATTATACAGCGGAGATTAATCTCAATCGGGGTTCGGATGGGCTGCCGATGATTGGGGGCTTGCACGCCTTTAATCACATGGGGATGGTCTATCAAAAGGCGCGGCAATTTGATGTGGCGCGGGATTGTTATCGGATTGCGCTTGCGCTCAACCCCAACTATTTTGACTGCCTGATTAGTCTGGCTGGAATCACCGAAGACAGCGACGAAGCGATGCGTTATGTGGCGCGTGCCCATCGCATTCGCCCCAATGACCCGATTTGGCCTGAGATGCTGCATAATCTGGCACAGGCGAGTGGACGACCAGAGGCCGACTTGCGCCAGATGATTATCCAGCTTAGTCGGCAGGTCGATTTAGCCACACGTAATCCCGTAGACCGGGCCTTACTGCGCCGGTTGGGGTTGTGATGCGGGTTAGTGATAACTTCTAGCCTTTTTTGCGTTTGAAAGCGGCTTTTGCCCCTTCGGTTTCCCATTGAAAACTCACCAGCTCCCAACCGGCTTTCCCATATTTGTTGAGTTGTTCGCTGAATTTGTCGGCATCGAGATAAATATCGACTGTGTTTTGATCCTGCGCGACATCGCTATCGGTAAGATAGACCACCAGATATTCCCATGTATCTGCCACAATGACCTCCATTGAATTGTGTAAGTGGGTACTGCTTCCCATTATACTCAGCCTGCGTGGAATGACCATGCGGGTCAGAATCAAAAAGGCAGGCTATACCCTGCCTCATGATGACCTTCTGAGCTGTGGTTGTATACCCGCTGGCGATGCGGCTAGGCTTCAGGTATCGGCAGACGGGACGCTTCTTCGTCGTAATTGTGCCCCAGTTTTTTCAACGCCCGCAGCGCGGCATCCCGTGTTTTACCTCGCGCCGTCTCCATCATCACCAGCAGGGGTTCTATAGCCCGCGCATCACCGAGATTACCCAGCGCTTCGGCGGCATTCATCGGTGTTTGATAACCGGGCGCGTCTAGCGCGCGGATGAGCGGCTCTAAGGCCCGAATATCCCCCAGTTTGCCGAGCATCAACGCCGCGCGTCCTCGCACAATGAGGTCTTCGTAGTTATCCTGAACCCGCATGATTAAAGCCCGAACCGCGTCTTCACCCCCGACCATGCCCAGCTTCATCACAGCGGTGCGGCGGCGTTCTTTATTGACATCGCGTAAATCGCGCAGCAGTTGTTTAAGGGTGTTGGAGTCAGGGTCTTGCATGGGTTGTTCCTTTCATCAGGCTATTAGGTATGCCTTCAGAGTTTTCCTGCTTATTCTAATTATGCGACAAGACTGCATAATCCACCATCAATCTTTGTTAAGATTTCCTAAATTTTTCCCAATAATTGCCCGTGAGAACGCACCCTTTTTGATAATGTATCATTAGAGAGGAGTCTCGGCTATAGCCATCGTCACTATACTAGACGTTATTTTTATCTATAAAGTTGCACATTTACCCGTTTTGCCGGGGTATCAGCCGTGTGATTCGTCGTAATGACCAGCTTGCCATCATGAATACGACAGACACGATTGGCCAGCGGGACGATTTCGGGATTGTGCGTCGCCATCAACAGGGTTTTGCCCGCGTCGCGCGTGAGTTCCAGCAGCAGTTGCAGCACGGCCTGTCCGGTTTCTTCGTCGAGATTGCCTGTTGGTTCATCGGCGAGTACCAGCGTCGGCTCATGAATCAGTGCCCGCGCAATCGCCACGCGCTGTTGCTCACCACCACTCAATTTATCAGGAAAGGTATCCGCACGGTCTGCCAGTCCGACCCGTTGCAGCAGTGCCGCGCCCGATTGCATAGCTGTGCGCCTATGCGCGCCACGCAGTTCAAGCGGCAAGATGATATTTTCGAGCACGGTTAAGGTGGGGATGAGATTGAAGAATTGGAACACAATGCCGATATGGTCACGCCGGAACAATGTTTTCTGGCGTTCGTTCAAATTCAATATGTCGGTTTCGCCAATGATCACCGACCCACCATCTGCTTCATCAATCCCACTGATGAGGTTGAGCAGGGTGCTTTTGCCGCTGCCACTTTTGCCCAACAGGACAAAAAATTCGCCTTCATGAATGTCGAGATTGACGGCATTGAGGATGTGGCGTGTGCGTCCGCCTTGTTGATAGGTTTTGGTGAGCTGTTGGATATGGACGCTGGATTGGGGTGGGACGCCGTTGCTCGTCATAGAGAACCTGATTGTGTTTGCTTGTTTGTTCCGCCACATTTTAGCATATTCTCATCCCAAACTCTCGTAAGATTGATATAAATTTCTGCTGAAACAGTTGTAGATTTATCGCAGGATAGGCGGTCTGTTATATAATGTCAGGAAAAGGCGGCATTCAGGTGGGGAAGGTTGATGGTTTATGGCGAACGAGTTGCCGGAAGATATTCTCGATGGATGGATTGTGCTGGTGGTGGATGACGACCCCAACAGCCTTGATATTGCGAGTACGCTGCTGCGTCATTATGGCGCGACAGTCTTTACCGCGGTCAATGGACACGAGGCACTAGCGGTACTGTCCGAAGTCCAACCGCATTTCATTATCAGCGATTTGTCGATGCCGGTGATGGATGGGTGGACATTTATCAAGACGTTGAAGGCAAACCGCGCCACTGCCGATGTGCCCGTGATTGCGCTCACCGCTGAAAATTGGATGGAAGGGCGGCAGCGGGCGATTGCGTCGGGCTTTCATAACTACCTCACCAAACCCCTGACAGCGACGACGTTTGTGCGCGATTTACTCAGTCTACTGGTTGATATACCGGACTTCGCCGACCACTTCAATTTTTGAGGCGATGTTGTCATTTCAATCGGGTTGACTCGATAGGCAAAAGCGGTGGTGCGTCAAACGACAGTGCCCTAAACCCTTTGCGTACTCCTGCTATGCCAGAACAAGTTCCCTCAATCCCAAACCCTTCAACAGAATCGGCACGGGCATTCCCGTCAGTGCCGATTCGGGTTTTTATCACGGTGGACTCATGCGCGAGGTTGATTCGCGCTATAATCTGCCGCGTGCTGAATTTAGTGAGGTGAAAGGCAAGAAGGCGATGTCGTTTTTGGAAAAGGCCAAATCTTTACAAGATCAACTTGTGCAATGGCGGCGCACCATTCACATGCACCCGGAATTGGGGTTTGAGGAGCAGCGCACCTCGCGTTTTGTGGCGGATAATCTGCGGGCGATGGGTCTGGAAGTTGAAGTGGGCGTGGGGATTACGGGCGTTGTGGCGCGGATTGGCGATGGCAACGGCCCGCGAGTCGGTATTCGGGCGGATATGGACGCGCTGCCAATAGATGAAGCCAATGACGTGCCCTATAAATCGCAGACGCCGGGCAAAATGCACGCCTGTGGTCACGATGCCCACACAGCCATACTGATGGGTGTGGCGAAGATGCTCAATGACATGCCAGACCGTCCCGGCGGTGAAATACGGCTGTTGTTCCAACCGAGTGAAGAACGTTGGGACAGTGAAGGGCACAGCGGCGCAACCCGTATGATTGACGATAAGGCCCTGGAAGAACTCGATGCCGTGATTGCGCTGCATGTGGGCAGTCAGGTGAAAAGCGGCACGATTGAAATCGCCGGTGGGCATGTGCTGGCAGCGGTAGACAGCTTTTATGCGACTGTGAAAGGTGAAGGCTGTCATGGCGCGTCACCGCATCAGGGGCTTGACCCCATCTGGATGCAAGCGCAGGTCATTAATGCGATACAGGCGATTCGGTCACGCCGACTCAATCCGACCAAAGCCTCCGTCATCACCGTTGGCACGATTCACGCCGGAGTCGCGCCCAATGTCATCCCGCACGAAGTCAAACTCAGCGGGACAATCCGCAGCTTTGATGAAGAAACGCGGGTATTCCTGCATGAAGAATTGGAAAAGGCGCTGGCGCTCACACGCAGTTTCGGCGGCGATTATGACCTGAGCATCAGTCGGGGCTATCCATCGCTCTATAACGATCCGGCAGTCGCCGACTTGATAACACAGGTATCGAGCGAGACCATCGGCAGCGATAACACGATTCAGGCCGACCCGATGATGGGCGCGGAAGACTTCGCTTATATGACCCAAAAAGCACCGGGCGCGATGTTCTTCCTCGGCGCGGAAATTGGCGATCTACCTCGCCCGCATCACAGCCCCATTTTTGACATTGACGAAAGCTGCTTTTCGACAGGTGCGGCAGTGCTGGCGGAGACGGCTGTACGTCTGCTGCGTGAAAAGGCATAACGTTCCCCAGTAAATCATGGTATGTTAACGAGGGCGATCTGCTGATCGGCCTCGATTTTTGTTGATTATGATATGGACACAGCACCTTGACCGCTAAACAACGCCGTCTCGCCGCCATTGAACGGCAAATCCGCCGCATCGACCACGACCTTGACCGCCTGAACGCGACCAGCGCCCGTTTCGCCAATATCCGGCTTGGAATTGTGCTGATTGGCTTGCCCATGATGGCCTGGTTACTGTTCAGCAGTTGGACGGCGGCATTCTGGATAGGTGGCATTGGGTTTGTGGGCAGTTTTATCATCGTCGTTGTTTTACACAATGCGCTTAAGCGTGATACTGCCGCGCATACGCTCTGGCGCGACCAGAAACACAGCCAAATAGCCCGGGCGTGTCTGGACTGGGCACATATCCCGCCATGCGAGGTTCATTCGCGCAGTTTGCATCCTGTGGAACTCGATTTTGATCTGGGGCAGTTACATCGTCTCATCAACACCTGTGTGACACAACCGGCGCGAGAACGACTGCGCGAGTGGCTGCTCTATCTCACGCCGGATTTATCGACCATTCAGCAGCGACAGGCGCGGGTGCGCGAATGTATCGACCAGACGATTTTCCGGCATCGGTTAGTCGTTGCCGCCCGCCAATCGCTGGACGATATGCAACCCCGCCACGATATACATAAGCTGCTCAGTTGGATACAGGCCGATACGCTGCCCCGTTCGCCGCGCGGGTTGTTGAATGGGCTATTTGGATTGGCTGCTGCCAATGTCATCCTGTTTCTGTTCTCTGCGTTCGATGCGCTGCCGCCCATCTGGATTCTGACATGGGCCGTCTATGCGCTGCTGGTGTTGAGTCAATGGCAGGTGATTAAGGGCTTGTTTGACAATGCGGCGATGCTGAATGACAGCCTGCGGCAGATTAGCGCCGTCATGCGTTTGATAGAGGGGCATCCCTTTCGCAATGCGCCAAAATTGCAGGAACTGTGTGCGCCTGTGTTGAGCGACCGTCCATCGCGGCATTTGCGCCGGGTGACATGGCTGCTGGCGGCGGCGAGTATGCAGCAAAATTTCTATATCTGGATGCTGCTCAACGCCGTTGTCCCGTGGGATTTGTTCTTTATCGAGCGCCTGTATGCCCAGAAGATGAATCTGGCAGAACGAATGCCGGCATGGTTGGATGTATGGACGGAACTGGAAGTCGTGTCGTCACTGGCGAATTTTGCTTATCTCAACCCGGACTATACCTTCCCACAATTTGCTGACGTGGGCACAAGTCGTTTACGTGCCATACAAATCGGGCATCCATTGATTGCTGATGAGACGCGCGTCTGCAATGACTTTGCACTGTCTGAACGGGGCGAAGTGGTCGTATTGACCGGCTCCAATATGGCGGGGAAAAGTTCATTCCTGCGGACGCTGGGCATTAATCTGTGTCTGGCCTATGCCGGGAGTGTGGTCAATGCCGCGCTGCTGGAAACGAGTCTGTTTCGACTGTTGAGCTGCATTCGCGTCACTGACTCGCTGGATGATGGTATCTCCTATTTTTACGCCGAGGTGCGCCGCTTGAAAACGCTGCTCGATGCGCTCTATCAGGATGATGCCCTGCCGTTGTTTTTTGTGATTGACGAAATCTTTCGTGGGACGAATAACCGCGAACGCTTGCAGGGCAGTCGGGCGTATATCCGTGCTTTAGTGAATGGCAATGGCCTGGGACTCATCGCCACGCATGACCTCGAACTGGTCAAGCTGGCGGATCAACTGCCTTCGCTGCGGAATTTTCACTTTCGCGAGGATGTGTCGGGCGAACGCATGGTGTTCGATTATGTGCTGCGTCCCGGCCCCTGCCCGACGACCAATGCGCTGAAAATTATGGCACTTGCCGGGTTGCCCGTGTCTGAACCTGCCGAGAAAGAAGCCTAGAATCAATCGCGCGCAGCCGAAGCAGACCGCGCGCGATGTTGTTAGCTTCTATGGTGAATACTTACGATTCGACAACGGCGCAAATCGCATACGCTGTAATCGTAACCGATGAGCCGTTATTGACCGCTGAAACGTTCCATGCCGTACCAGCGGCATTTGGCCCATTGACCCAAACATTGACCGAACGCGCACTGCTGGCATAACCGCCACCCAGAACTTGCTTTCCATCCGGGCAAGCGGCGGAGAAGTTACCGTTGCTGCCCTGACCGAGTTGACCACCGCGCGTCACGATTTCATACTCACTTACACCGGCTGGCCCCTGTTCGCCGGCTGGCCCTTGTTCACCTGCCGGGCCGGGTTCACCCTGTTCACCTGCCGGACCTGCTTCTCCCGCCGGGCCGGATTCACCTTGCTCACCTGCCGGGCCTGCTTCCCCCGCCGGACCCGGTTCGCCCTGTGGCCCCTCACCAATGATTGCCGATGTAATCAATACACTGAGGATAACGGATACGACCACAATAACAGCGACCATCCCCCAATTTGTTTCCGACTGATTCATGTCTAAATCTACCTTTCACATGTCATGAATGTGTTTGTATTTATCAACCCTCATATTCTATGACGTAAAAATTTTTAGCGCAATTTATCAGGCCAGAGTTTGAAAATCGTTATATACTGGTGAAAACAGGCCAGATTTGGCAAATAGAGTGAAAGGGCAGAGAAACATGCAGAAGTGGATAGGTGTGGTTTTGGTTGTGCTGCTGGCAATCACAACTGTGTCGGCACAGGATTTGAGCGAAGATGATGTCATCCTGATTGAGCATGTGGCATCGGCTTATGATGATTTGTATGCCGTCGCCAGCGTGCGTATGACCGGGACAAACAGCATCGACCAGGAAGTCTCCACCAACACGGGTGTGACCGTTGTACAAACGATCACACAGGATTTGGACGGTGTGATGACACTGGAGGATGGGCAGGTCACGGCGTTGCAACTCACCAACCAACAGGTCATCGTCTCCGAAGTGACCGGGCAAGGCACAAGCACAATTGGCTTGACGATGGAGATGGTGCTGACCGAGGGCGTCTTTTATATTCAAGTGCGCGACGCGTCACCGCTGCTCGCCGGTCAGTTGCCGCGTGGGTGGGTGAATTTGACCGATAATCCCGGCGGATTTCCCGGTTTCGAAAATATCAATGTCGATCAGTATACGAGTTTGCTCATTAACAATTCCTTTGGGTCTGCCAATGTCGAATTTTTGCGGCGCGGTGTCCTTTCGGTCACAGAGCATGAAGACGAGGCCACAGATGGGCAGACGATGCAGGTGATTAGTCTGGAACTGGACCCGCAAATCCTCAGCCAGATTGAGGCATTTCAGGGGATGTTCGTGGTGTTCGATGCTGGTATGGGTGTCGATATGGAATCGCTGATGGAGCAGATGCTGGTCGGTATGACGATGGAAGTGAGCGTCTGGATCGGGGTCGATGATAAACAAATTTACCGTGTGGATACGATTCTGTATATCGATGCAGATGTAGACGGTCTGGTGCCGGGTTTGGGTACAGTGCATATCACCCAAACGCTTACATCCACCATCGTTTATAGTGACCATGATGCGGATGTGGTGATTGAAGCGCCCGTTGATGACTAAATGCGTGCCAATTAACGACTAAATCGCGTTCGGGGCGGCGTTGATGCCGTCCTGTTGTTTTATAGCAAAAAGCCCCCTAAGCATATATACTCGGCCTAATCAAAGCATGATTCGATGATTCAAAACAACTCGTTTAGAAAGGCAGCAAACGACGATGCAGCTAAAAGATTCGGTAGCACTGGTGACGGGGGGCGCATCCGGGTTAGGCGGCGCAACGGCGCGCCTGTTTGTCGAACAGGGTGCGAATGTGGTCATACTAGACCGCGATGAAGATAAAGGTGTCGCACTGGCACAAAAATTGGGTGATCATGCCATTTTTGCCAGAGCCGATGTCACCAGCGAAAGGGATGTGCAAGCCGCAGTCGATCTGGCGGTCAGCGAATTTGGCGGTCTGAACATCAACATCAATTGCGCGGGTATCGGTATGGCGATGCGGACAGTCAATAAGGACGGGTCGGCGCACCCGCTGGATATTTTTGAGACGGTGATACGCATCAACCTCATTGGCACATTTAATGTCATTCGCCTGTGTTCGGCGCAGATGCTCAAAGGCGAAGCCAACGCAGCAGGCGAACGCGGGGTGATTGTCAACACTGCATCTGTCGCGGCCTATGATGGGCAAATCGGGCAGGCGGCTTATTCCGCGTCTAAAGGGGGAATCGTGGGGATGACGCTGCCGATTGCGCGCGATTTGTCGCGGAATGGGGTGCGGGTTTGCACGATAGCGCCGGGTATTTTTGATACACCTCTGTTAGAGGCTTTACCTGAACCTGCACGTATTTCATTAGGGGAACAGGTGCCCTTTCCCTCTCGATTAGGGCGTCCTGATGAATTTGCCGCGCTCGCGCGAACGATTGTCGAAAATGAAATGCTCAACGGCGAAACGATTCGGCTCGACGGTGCGATTCGGATGGCTCCCCGTTAGTCATTTTTGCATCTATTTAATCCGGGAGTGTTGCCACATACTGCCGGATTTTTATTTTTGCGGTTGATTGTCGGTATGTTCGGGCGGTCTGTGGTAGGATAAATAACGTAGAAAGAGA
>CAZTLI010000061.1:0-17174 GCA_964614375.1 uncultured Anaerolineaceae bacterium | reverse complement strand
GATTGTGAAGTTTTGGCGCGCGTTTACTTATCCATTTGATGATAAAGACTGGCTGGAAAAACTGGCAATCATGGCAATGCTGACGCTGTTTAGTGCCATACCCGTAATCGGGCTGGTCGGCCTGGTGATTCTGTTCGGTTATGTGATTGAGATTGTCGGTAATGTGCGCGAAGGGCGACGGGTCATCCTGCCGAAGTGGATTGACTTCAACCGCAAGGTCACGGCGGGCGTGTATCTGTTCATTGCGTGGTTTGTCTATCATATCCCGGTGATAATTCTGGGCGGTTGTTCGTTCGCGCTTGCGGCGGGCGCGGGCGGCAGCTTCATCGTCAGTGGGATTTCGCTGCTGGTCTTGTGCTGTGCGCTGCCGCTGCTGATATTGTATGAATTTTTCACATGGCCTATGCTGGCGATTGGTCTCACGCGCTATACCGAGACCGGACAGGGCAATGTCTATTTCCGGTTTGGCGAACTGTTCGAGACTCTGCAAGAAAATGGGTCACTAACCATGCAATGGATTGTCTATACCATCGCCTTGAATCTGGTGATTTCGGTGCTGTGGATTATTCCGTGCATTGGTTGGGCGGCGGCGCTGGGCTTGTCGTTTCCGGCGCAGGGGTATCTCATCGGGCAGTATGCGGCGGAACTCGATATGAAGTTCAAGCGTCAACCGCCAGCACAACAACCGCAGCCAAAGCGGCGGTGAGTTGGCGGTCGGCCAATCGCCCTGAAAACGATAGAAACAAAAAATGGCGGAGGACAAACCCTTCGCCATTTGATTCCCGCTGATTGTATGACGTGTTACGCGGGAGAATATTTGTGGTCGAGCGCACGCATTGTACCAATTGTGCCATGCTGGGCGGCGTTGAGGACACTGTGGAATTTGTTCATTTCCTTGTCGCGTTTCAACATCATATTCAGCTTGTATTGCCATGTGTGGGTGCGTCCAGCACTATCGCGGAAACTGATTTTCATATCACCGCCGTCGCGCGCCATCTGCACCAGCGCAGCATACGGAATGACCAGAAACTTGCTGTCGATAATGTGGGCGGCGTGTGTCGGTGCGCTGCGGCCATCCGGCGACCACGCGACATGATCAAGTTGAAATTGCGCCACTTGTCCCATGACAAAATCAACTTCATTGCCCGACCCGGCAAAGATCACGCGACGGTCTGTAAAGAGTATCGCACCGAGGTGGGGGGCAAAGGTCGAGCCGAAGTTGATACCGCCCTGTGTATGAATCAGGCGTTCGCCTGCATACGGGAAGAGCTTGCTATGAAATTTAAAGCGTCCCTGTTTGAATGGCTGAACATGGTGCGATTTGATGAATTGTTCGTTCAGGTGCTGTTTCTTGGCGATTTCTTTGGCGGACTCAACGAATTTACGCGCTTCCGCATCAAAGGCGATGAGATTTTCGTGATTGGTCGAAATCGCGACCTGTCCGGCGAAGTCGAATACCAGCCACATCACATAGATAATGATCGAGCCACCGACATCAATCTGGGCACTGCTGCCCATCATGCCCTGTATGACAATAAGCTGGATAATCATCAACACACACCAACCCATTGTGCCGCTAAGGAATTTATGGGCACGGCCTGCCGCGCCGGGCTTACGCTGCAAGACACCGACTGCCAGATACGCCTGTGCCAGCGCCATCGCCGAATTGACAATACCTAACACGGTTTGCAGCGGGTCTTCCAGTGAAAATTGCCAGAGTGCCACCGCGCCAACCGCAAACCCGCCCGCGAGGACGATGAGGGCGGTAATCGCCGATGCAACTGATGGATGTGGCTGACCTAATTCCACCGGAGCGACATTGAGCCGGGTTGCTGCCACTGCGCCATTACCGTTGCCATTGATGTTTACTGCGCGAGGTGGTTGTGTATCATTCAGTGTGACGGCTTTGTTCGGTTGTGTGTCGTTCAACGCGACAACTTTGTTCGGCTGTGTATCGTTGATCGTAACGGCCTTGTTCGGCTGTGTGACCCCACTGATTGGCGGCGTATATTCCGGAATTTCCGAGACAAATTCGGGTTCGTCGGTGAATGATGGCAAGCGTAATTTGAGCATACGCGCTTTTTCGCTGTTGGGCGCGAGTGTGAGTAGCTGGTCTGCGGCTTTGTGCTGTTCGGCTAAATCGGAACTGGTATTCGCCAATGCCCACCATACTTTGGTCTCGTTGGGATTGCTGTTGGCGAGTTTCCGAAGCCATTCCACCGCGCGCTGCTTTTCGCCCCGTTTATAGAGCGCGATGGCCTGTTTGGTTTCCATCTGTATATCCATGTTGTGGCCTCCATGTAGTGACGGTATGTACCCAGTGTAAACCTGTCAATTTATTACGAAAGTTAAGGGTTAATGACTTTCGTAAAGATTATTCACTGACGTTACGCACGGAGGCCAAACAAGGGGCTGAAGCCACCTTGTCTAAAGGCCACTGTGGTTCAGACAGGGGGTTTTAACCCCTTGAATTCCAAGTATTGCGTAAGGTCAGTTATTCATGCGCCAATCGCCGTTCAGCATTTCAGTTAGTCAGCAAAAGCAGGATTGTTGACGAACTTCAGCGCCTGATGATGTGGGTAGCGCGAATTCAACGAAAGTCGAATTTTTCAGACGAATGTACATTTTTCTTAAAGCTGACAGGCTGACCGCTGAAATGCTATTTCCTACTCTTCTGTAGTCGATTGATGCCAAATTAGGCAATAACGAGCAGTCGAGCTAATCACACTTGTTCGTGGCTGGTATTTCGGTAGGCATCGGGTATAGTAAGCGCCCGGAGGCATACACCCATACATGAACGCCCGCATCGCTGCGATCCGGCAGCTTCTCCATAACCATTTCATCCTGCGCTGGACACTCGCCAATATGCTCGGTTTACCTGCCGGACTGGTTATTGGCCTGCTATTCCCACGACTGTTAGGCATGAACGAGTCGTTCCTCAGTGTGCTGTTCACAGGTGGGTTGGCGGGCGCGGTGGTGGGCGCGGCGCAGCAGTATGCGCTGGTCGATGGCGACGGTGAACTGGGCGATGTACCCGTGCGGCGCTGGTGGCTGGCGAGTGCGCTGGGCATGATGATTGGGGCGGGCGTGGCTTATGTCCTGGCGGTGATTCTGGTATTTGTGGCTTTGTTAGGTGGCGGATGGGCGCTGGTGTTCGCAATCGTTGGCCTGGTCGTGGGTACGGGCGCTGGTATGGCGCAGTGGGTGCTGCTGGCCGACCATGTGCCGGATAGCGGCTGGTGGGTGGCTGCGAATGGAACGGGTGGACTGGTTGGCGGATTGTTCGCCGCATGGCTGACACTGCCGCCGCTGCCCCTGTTATGTTCCGCCGGGCCGATAATTTTTGGGCTGATTACTGGCGCTGCCCTCCTGCAAATTCTCCGCCGCTAGCGTACAATACACAATTTGAAGTGCAAAACAAAATCTGAACCGCTAAGGGCACAAAGGACGCAAAGAAAAATGGGTGCATTCAGTGGCAAAGTGGTGATTGTGACGGGTGGCAGTGGCAATCTCGGTGGTGCGGTGGTGAGGGCATTCCATGCGGCGGGCGCGACCTTAGTCGTCCCAGACCGCAAAGCGGGTGTCATCGCGGAGATGTATCCAGAATTGAATGATGGGCAGCATCTGCTCCCGGCAGATTATGATGCGATGAGTCCCGAAGCCAACGAACAACTCGCTGCCGAAACCCGCTCCCGCTTTGGACGCATCGACATTGTGGTCAATACCATCGGCGGTTATCGTGCGGGGACACCCCTGCATGAAACCACGCCCGATACATGGGATTTCATGCTCAATCTCAATGGCAAAACGGCCTTTTTGCTCAGTCGGGCGGTGCTGCCCGCGATGCTGGAACAAAACAGCGGTGTACTCATCCATACCGCCGCACAGGTGGCGCTGCATGGCAATCGCAACGAATCCGCCTACGCCGCCTCCAAAGCGACGGTTGCCCGCATCGTCGAGAGTATGGCGGAGGAATATAAAGCAAATGGCATTTCGGTCAATGCGATTTTGCCGCACGCGATGGATACGCCACAAAATCGGGCGGCATTCCCCAAAGCGGACTTCAGCAAATGGGTGAAGCCCGAAGCCGTCGCACAGGTCGTCCTCTTCCTCGCGTCGGATGCAGGGCGCGTCATTTCCGGCGCATTGATACCGATATAAGCCTGAGTACCGTTTTGCCTAATTCGCCGTTATCAGTATGATTGACATCAACAGGCAGTTCACTGTTCCGACGAAGAAATTGCAAAACTGATTCGGTCTATAATCGACAACGCGGTACAGTATTCAACTATCAACACCAACTATGTTTAGGAGAGAGACCAATGATGGCAGCGACCAATACCATGCAAGCGATTGACAGCCTTGTCGCCAATGAATTTAGCCTCGAAATTGATGGCGAAGAAGCTACCGGGATATTCAGTGTGGCGGAGTTTGTGCCCTTCCAACTGGATGACAATGGCAATCGCGTCTTTTCGCCCGTCAAGATTGCCAAAATGGTACAGCGCGATGGCAACAATACCTTTAATACGTGGCTGCGCGAAACGACAGCCGCTGGCGCAGATAAACCCACCCGCACGGTTAGCATTGTCGCCATTGATGATGGTGTCGAAACCCGGCGTTGGACGCTCAACGGGGCGTGGATTAGCCGTGTTCATTATTCGCCCTTCGATACCGGGTCATTTGAAATGATCGAAGAAGTGTTCACCGTCCACTATGAAAGCATAGACGAAAGCTGGCCCGCGACAGACTAACAGCGGTGCGCCCTGCCGGTCTATTCTGCGAAAATACCCTGTCTCAGGATACCCGGGAGCGCCGGGCGAACCATGCCGAGCGCTTGGGGCACAGGTGGCCGCATCGCCACGTTAAAAAACCCTACCCATATCTTATTTTCACGCATTGCCGCGCTGTGTTATACTGCGAGTATGAAATTGGATGACTCGCCACCCAACTATCCCTGGCTTGCCGCTATACAAGCGCGTGGACTCGCCCCTGCCCTGCGGACGACGCTGGATGTGATTGAACCGTTGGGGCCATTGGTGGCACAGGTGTTATGGGTCGCGCAGCCTGCGTTTGGGCTGTTCGGGTCGCGCAGGATGATTCACGACATCGCCACCGCGCTGGAAGAACCCGGTGGTCTGGAACAGTTGCGGCGGATGCTGGATGAAGACCCGGCAGAAGACGATGCTTCGGATACATCATAGTGGCGCTGCCTACTCAGGGGGCTTTTTTCCTTGTTAGATAATAGTACCATCCAGATATTGGCTTTAATCATCATTTTTATGACGCTGATTGTGAATGTCACGTCGGGTTATCGCGCGCGACGGCGGAGAGAGCGCAAGATTCTGCGTCCGATTGCGGCCTACGGCACGATGCCGATACTGGTTGGCGCGGCGATTGAGTCCAACCGTCCGGTGCATCTGGCCTTTGGGAGTGCCGGGTTGGGTGATCGTAAGACACTGCTGGCGCTGGCAGATGCCGACTTTTACTATTATGTGGCGCGCGAGGCGGCGATTGGCGATATTTCCCCCATTGTCACCTTGAGCGACAGCAGCACCATCCCCCTGGCCCAGGATACGCTGCGACGTGCCTACCGCGCCCGCGGACGTGACGCGGCCTATCGTCCATCGGAAGCACGCTGGTATCCGGCGGGCAACCGGTCTATGGCTTATGCTGCTGTGCTCGCCAGTTTACAAACCAGTGATGCGATTGCGGCGAATGTGCTCACAGGCAGTTTTGGGTCGGAATTGGCGTTGGTGATGGATGCGGCCTATCGACGCAGTGTGCCGACAATAGCCGCCAGCGACCAGCTTGAAGGACAGGCGATTGCCTATGCGATGGCGGATTACCCCCTCATTGGCGAAGAAATCTTCGTTGCGGGCGCATATCTGCAAAACGATCCGGGCATCGTCAATGTGACATCGACACTGGACTTTTTGCGCTGGCTGGTCATACTGGCGTTGGTCATCATCACGGCGGTATCGGCATTAGCGGGCATCGGGGGCTAGGCCATGAGACGACTCAGTGGAATTGTCACGACGGCGCTGGTTCTGGCGATTGGACTCATCATGGTCTTGTCGCTGACGATTGGCAGTGATTTGGGTCAGAGCAGCGTGATTATCGAAGGGGTTCGTATCCGCTTCTTTGCCACCCTGTTTTTGCAATTGACGGTGTTAATTGTGGCGGTGACGGTGCTGATTGGCGTGTTGAACCTGTTGTGGGTACACATCCGCCGCTTGCGTTCGCGCCAGAGTATGTATAGTCTGATACTGGTGATTAGTTTTCTGGCGGTGATTCTCACGCGCCTGTTATCCTTGAGCGATTTGAACCGACTGCTGCTGGAAGATGTGCAAGTGCCGATTGAGTCGGCATTGGCGGGATTGTTATTTATCTCGCTGGTGTATGGCGCGGCACGGATGATGCACCGCCGTGTGTCGTGGCAGGGCACGTTGTTTATCTTCACGCTGCTGGTGGTGCTGATTGGCGCGCTGCCGATTGGTGGGGCGAGTGTCATCCGCCGTTTGAGTGATTGGCTGCTGGCGTATCCGGTGAGTGCCGGGGCGCGCGGTGTGCTCATCGGCATTGCCCTGGCGACGATTGTCGTCGGTGTACGGGTGCTCATCGGTCAAGACCGGTCTTACCGCGAATGAGTTGAATAATTATGAGCGACGATTTTGAACGTGATGACGATTTTTCGTGGGTGAATGACGACGGCGACGATTTGCCGGACGACTCTGCAACTGACGATGATTACGACTGGCTGCAAGACGAGTCAGACGACGATGAACCGCGCGATGCCGCCCAACGGACAGGCGTCACGGGGGAACTGCCCTGGTTGAGCGGTGGGTCGGCAGCGGATGAAGAGGTCGAAGACCTGTTTGCCGACATGCCCGATGACTATGATTGGCAGGAAGATACCGATTCCGGTCACGAACAACCACAGCGTGACCAGCGCACAGGCGTCACCGGGCAGCTATCGTGGTTGGGCGGTGTCGAGAATCGTCTGGAAGACCAGCTCGAAGAATCGGGCGCGACTTCTGAAGATTTGTTCGGCGCGCTGGAAGCAGACCGGGCCGAACGCGGCACGGATGAACTGCTCGATTGGATGTCTGAGGACGATGCGGCTCAGGCCAGCGCCGATGATTTCAGCGATTTAGAACCGCCGGACGACCTCCCGCCCTGGTTGCAGGGGATGGATGCAGGCGATGACTATGAAGAGGCGGACGAAACATCGTTTGAACCTGTTTCACAACCCGCCGATTGGTTAGGCGATGACGCCGAAGACGAAGACGAGGAATTTGAAGACGGTGATGAAGCCTTCGCCGAATATGATGACCCCGACTGGCTGCAAGAGGCCGAAGTCGAGTTTGCGGGGGATGACAGCGGTGAAGACCCGGCGTGGTTGCAGCAGGCTGAAGTCGAGTTTGCAGACGACGATGGCGGTGAAGAGCCGGGCTGGCTGCCAGAGGCCGAAGTCGAGTTTGCGGGGGATGCGGATGCCGAAGACCCCACATGGCTGCGGAATGCCACCAACGAACTCGATGATGGCGGCGGCGATTGGGACATGGGCGCAGATACGCCCGCCGCAGACCATGAAGACGAAGAACCGGAGGAAATCCCGGAATGGTTGAAAACCTCAACCTCAAAAGTGGTCGATTCAAGCGACGTTTTTTCGCTGGATGCCCCACGTTCCGAAACGCCCAAAACGGGTGAACTGCCGGATTGGTTTTCTGGCAGCGATGCAGACTTCGGCGCGCAAGAGGATGACGATGCTGCGCCTCCCTGGTTGCAGGGCGCGATTGGGGATGACGAAGACGAACACCCCGAACCCGCCTTTGCATCGGCATCGTATGATGACGAAGATGACGACTCGGCCTATGACCGCTATGGCTATCAAGAATCGGAAGAAGAAGCCCTCGTGCCGGATTGGTTGCAGGGCGCAGATGCCGGGTTAGAGGCTGACGACGCTGATATGGCGGCAGAAGTCGCCGATGACATGCCCGATGACCTCTTCGGTGATGACGATTTTGCCATAGACGAGGATGAAGTCCCCGATTTGCTGGCGGGCGTCACTGAAGACGACATCCCCGCCGACTTGCTGGCAGGTACGACCATCCATACAGGCGATCTTAATCTTGAAGATGTGCCGGACTGGTTCGGGGAAGACGACGGCGAACCTGCTGTTGATGACATCATGGCGCATCAATCGTTCCTCGATTTGAAGGCCGAAATCGGCGATGAATTCGATGACATCCTGACCGGGGCAGAAGGCGATGATGAGGAATTTGACCCATTTGCCGACGAAGCGGCGGGTGAAGCGGAACTCGACCTGTTTGCCGATGACCCCGCCCTTGAAGGGGTGACGGTCGATGATGCGTTCTTCGATGCGCTGGATGAGGACGACGGCGACGCCGTAGACTGGTTTGCCGAACCGCAGGCAGAACCTGCCGCAGGCGAACCCGATTGGCTCGACTCAATTGATAACGACGCCATACTGGACGATTTATTCGCAGACGATGGCGGCGCATTGCCAGAGTCGGAAGGATTGCCCGAATTTGACCCGACCAGTGCCCTCGATGAACTCGATTCGATGCTGGGTGATTATGAGGAATACACACCCGCGCAGGTCAGTTCGCTCAGCGACACCAGTTCACGTTTAGAAGAATTACTCGCTGCCAGCGCCGATGCGAGTGGCGATGACTTTGAATTTAATCCCGACGCTCCCGAATGGCTGCGGAATGTCATGGTCGGGCGCGAAGACTCGGTTGCGGCCATTATCCGCCAGCAAGAAGACCGTCCGCTGGATGAATTGGATGATCGTCTGCTGGAATTGCACGAGGTCGGCCTTGACCTGTCTGCGGAACGCGAGACCGGCCCCCGTTCGGAACTGCTGGATACGGTGCTGCCGGGCGTGACCGATACCCTCGCGCCAGCAGAATTTGCGCCAGATATTGACTATGGCGGTGTCACGGGCCTGCAATTGACCGACAAACAACGCGCCCGTGCCGATGCCCTGCGTAAATTGGCGGGCGAAGCGGCAGGCGCGGCGGCGGCGGGCGCAGTAGCGGGCGCAGTAGACGCAGAAACGGTTGTCGGCCTCGAAGACCGCGCCGCCCTGACCGACCCCGAACGCAGTTATCGGCCTTCACGCCCCCGCCAGCAGGTGCGCCGTTTGAGTGTGTGGCGGGTGCTGGTGGCGGCCTTGCTCCTGGTTGGGTTGATTATGCCCTTCGCGCTGAATCTCGCGCCCGGTGATGTGCCGCCGTCGCAATTTGCGGCGAACAGCGCCGGATTTGCCGTGTTCTCGGCGGTGGATAGTGTGCAGCCGGATGGTCTGGCGCTGGTCGCGGTGGAATATGGGCCAACCGCAGCGGGTGAACTTGATGCCGGGACAGATGCTATCCTGCGCCACATCCTCTATCGGGGCGGCA
This sequence comes from uncultured Anaerolineaceae bacterium, assembly GCA_964614375.1. Classification (GTDB taxonomy): domain Bacteria; phylum Chloroflexota; class Anaerolineae; order Aggregatilineales; family Phototrophicaceae; genus CAZTLI01. The sequence continues at coordinate 7,746 of CAZTLI010000061.1, read as the reverse complement.
TTCCGGTGATTGTCAGCGGCAATCCCATCGGCTTACTTCATGCCCAGAACATCATGAACGATATGACACCGGGTACGGGACTGGTCGCGGGTCGGGATTACTATATCATCCGCTGGCGCGCTGGCGATGCCGTCGGCCTCCGCAGCTTCAGCGACAATCCAGCGCTGCTGCTTAATGTCGATGTCAATGGACGGCCTACCGATTTGCATGTGCCATCGCTCGATACATTTGATGTCATTGTCGTGATTGGCGAACGGGCTGAGGATATTCGCGTGTGGGCAGAACAGGCTGTGCCCCTCACTGAAGCGCGAGTCGTCGCCTTCACCAGCGCCGCCGCCGCGCCGCTGACGCAGCCCTATGTCTCTGGTCAGGGACTGGGTGGACTGCTGGTGGGGTATCGTGATATTTATACCTACAGCGCGATGGTGAGCAACATCATGGGCGGCGGCATCATTCAAATTGAAACGCCCGCCACGCCAACCGAAATTCCACCCACAACCACATTAACGCCTGAACCACTGCTCCCGGCATTTACCGAAGAACCCACCGACGAGGTGGGCGCGACAGATATACCACCGGGCGCGACGGTAGTCACGGTTGAGCCATCGCCGACGCAAGAACTGCCGACCAGTACGCCCACGCCTATCCCGCCGACTCCCACACCGACGATTGAAATGGTGCAGGTCGCCGTTGTGATTGCGACCACACCGATTAATGTGCGAGCGGCAGATAACACGTCATCAACACCTGTGGCGATAGCGCGTCCGGGCGATGTATTGATGGTCATCGGGCAAAATGCCGATAGTACGTGGACGAATGTGCGGCTGGCAGATGGCACAGAAGGTTGGGTCGCGGCGTCGCTGCTGCAATTCGAGATGCGTCCAGCCGATCAATTGGACATCGCGCAGTCGACGGATGCACCGACAGATGAACCCACGCCAACCGTTGAAGCGCCGACCCCGACGCCAGAAACAGCGGGCACAGTGACAATCGCGATTGTCACCGCTACCGGGCAAATCAACGTTCGGGGCGGCCCGGACACCAGTTTCGGCATTGTGGGCACGTCATTCCCCGGTAACGAACTGCTGGTACTGGGCTTCAACGATGACGAATCGTGGGTCAATATCCGCTTGCCCAATGGCACAGAAGGCTGGATAGCGGTCTTCCTCGTGCGCTTGGAGGAACGTCCCGCGGGCGATACGGCACTGCCGGTTATTCGCTATGCCAAACCCGTCCCGCGCCCACTGGCACAGGATGACCAGCCCGATGCTACAGCCGAGGCGACAAGTGAAGGCAGTTCGCTGCTGCCTGGCCTTGTGCCCGATGAAGCAACCGAAGAAGCGACGGCGGAAGTCACGCCCGAACCGACGGCACTGCCCACAGCCACCCCAACACCCGCAGTCCCGCCCGCCAATCGGGAGGCGATTGCGCCACCTGTGCCCGATGACTCGCGCTGGCACAGTATGACATTGGGGTTGGTCGCGGCGATTGTGGTGATTGGTCTGGGCAATTTATTTCATATTGTGCGCGTCGTTTTCCGCAACAGAAGGCGAAAATAACGCATGGAAGCACTGGGAACGCTGCTTGGATTTATCGTTACACTGGCGATATTGAGCTATGCGCTCGGTATCGACCTGCTCGATAGGCTGCTGTTTCGCACGGCGGTTTATATCTTCGCGGGGTTGGCGGCGGGTTATATCACCATCGTCACCGTTGAAGGGGTGCTGGCGCCGATGCTGTTCGGCAAACCCGAAGAAACGCTGCTGCTGGTCATTGCCTTTGTGCTGGGGGCGCTGCTGCTCTTTAAGGGAACATCACGCCTGAGCTGGTTGGGCAACATCACCCTGGCGATTCTCATCGCGGTGGGCGCGTCGGTGGCGCTGGTCGGCGCAATTACCGGGACACTGCTGCCGCTGCTGTTGAGCACCGGGCAAACGGCACAACATGACCTGGGCGGTGGGCTGCTGATGTTTGTCGGTGTGGTGTGTACGCTGGTCTATTTTCAGTATCTCGCCAAACGCACACCCGGCGGCGCGGTCACACGCGGGCGTGTCTCGCGCGTGCTGGGCACGATTGGCGAAGGTTTCATCGTCGTCACCTTTGGCGCGTTGTATGCGACGGCGATTATCACCAGTGTGACCGTTCTGAGTTCGGTTATCGGCTCGTTACTGACAGGGAGCTAGAAGACTATGGCAAATGGCATTGGCTCCATTCTGGCGGCGGATTTTGGCAGCGTCACGACACGGGTGCTGCTGATTGATGTCGTGGACGGCGTGTATCAGCTTGTGGCACAGGCCGAAAGTCGCACGACGCTTGGTTTTCCGGTCAATGACGTGAGCGTGGGCTTGACGCGGGCGCTGCGCTATATGAGCGATGTCACCGGACGCACCTTCACCAACGATCAGGGACGGGTCATTGTGCCGCAGCGGATGGACGGGTCGGGCGTCGATTATTTTTTGACGACAGCCAGCGCCGGGCGCCCCTTGAGGGCGGTGATTATCGGCCTGATGGAAAACATGAGCATCGAAAGTGCCTTACGCGCTATTTCCGGGTCGTATGTGCAGCCAGAGACGATTATTGATCTGGCTGATGGTCGCAATGAAGAAGAACGCCTGAACGCGCTCCTATTGACTCGCCCGGATCTGATTTTTATCGCGGGCGGTACGGATGGCGGCGCACAGGACGCGATTTTAGAACTGGCGCGCGTGGCGAGATTAGCCGTTGACCTGACGGATGCGCGGCATAAACCGGCGGTGCTGTATGCGGGCAATCGCGCGCTATCCGACTCCATCCGCGCGTTGTTTGATGGTGTGCCAACATTGATGGTCGCCGACAATGTGCGGCCTACGTTGAATGACGAGGAACTCGAATCGGCGCAAATTCGGCTCGGCAGCGCTTATGATGACTATAAAGAACATCACGCCGAAGGCTTTGGCGCAGTCGGCGACATGAGCACGTCCGGCGTGCTGCCGACGGCGCAAAGCACGGCGCTGATTGTCGAGCATTTAAGTGAAGACCATCCCGGCGGCGTGGTAGCGATTGATTTTGGCGCGGCGACGGTCAATTTGACCACCCATCTGCATGGACGGGGCAAAACGACGATTCGCGCCGATATGGGGTTGGGACAAAGCGCCTATAATCTGTTGCAATCTGTCGGATTAGAAGAAATTCGGCGCTGGCTGCCGTTCAATGCCTCGCCACATGAAATCGTCAATTATGCGTTGAATAAAACGCTGTATCCCGGTTCTGTGCCGATGAATGTGCGCGATTTGTATCTGGAACACGCGCTGCTGCGGGCGGGGATACACAATGCCATCCATACCGCCAATCCCGAATGGTATGGGACAACGCCAGAACTGGAATTGATTATTGCATCCGGGGCGGCGCTGACCAACCTGGGCGACCATGCCTATACTGCGCTGCTGATGCTGGATGCGTTGCAACCGCCGGGTGTCACGCTGCTGCAATATGACCCGAACGCCTTGCTGCCCGCGCTCGGTTCATTGGCACGCTTCAATCCCGAAGCCGTCGTACAGGTGCTGGCGGGCAACAGTCTGGAACAAATTGGCACGGCGATCAGCATCAGCGGACAGCCGAAAGTCGATAGTCCGGCGATGAAAGTCAAAATCACCGAAGAAGACGGGCAAGTTACCGAAGAAACGGTTCTGGGCGGGCATTTGTGGATTTATCCGGCGGGCGCGGGGCAGGATGTGCAGGTCGATGTGCGGGCAGGGCGCGGCCTGAACATCAATGGCAGACGCCGCGTGAAAATGCGCGTGCGCGGTGGCGAAGCGGGCCTGATTTTTGATGCGCGCGGGCGCAGTATTCCGTTAGGTTTATCGGCTGCCGAACGGGCGGTACAACTGCCGTTATGGGCGGCGGAAATGACGGGTAATCCACCCGTAACCATCCCCGAACGCTGGTTTGAGGACGAAGTTGAACTCGATACCTCATTACACGGTGTCATCCTTGAACCAGAACCGGCGCGGCGCGGCTGGTTTGGTCGCCGCCGCAAGAAAGCCGCTGTCCGCGCGACTACCGAGACCGAAGCGGCGATTGCAGACCGTGTAGACGACGCCGATGTCCAGGATTTTATGGACTTGATTGACGATAGTGACGAAGACGATGATGAATTGGGGGCGCTGCGCGATGTTCTATCCTGATTCACGCTATATTTCTAATCTGACGACGATTCGCCGCGAGTGCCTGCTGCCCGAAGCGGCGATAGGCAGCATTCAGGTGACCGATGGCGCGCGCGTGGATATTCGTGATGTGGTCGCTCATGGCGCGATTCCCGCCCGGCACATAATCCTCGAAGGGCAGCAATTTTTTGGCCTGCGGAAAGCCGATAGTCTGGAGGCGCTGATGCTGGTCAAAGTCGGCGATGTGGTCGATGTCAAAGACCCGATTGCGGGCAAAAGTCGTGATAGAGGCAAACGCCTGCTTTCGCCTGTGCGCGGTGTCGTCACCCGTATTGCCGACGGACGGGTCATCTTGCAAGAAATGCCCGAAATCATAGATTTAGAGGCGGGGGTGCAGGGACGTGTCGTGCGTTTGTATGCCGGGCGGGGCGTGGCAATCGAAACCGTAGGCGCGCTGGTGCAAGGGGTGTGGGGCAATAATCGCCGTGTGATCGCGCCCATGCGGGCCGAACCCGACGGCGGCCTCGAAAATATGAGCGAAGCCGACATCATCGAGTCGCGCTATCGCGGTGCGATTATCCTGATTCGCCAATCCCTGACAATGGACGCCATCCGCGTCGCGCAGGAGCAAAATAGCGCCGGCTTCATCGCGCCGAGTATTGATGCCGATATGCGCGAATTTCTACTGAAGTCCGACCTCGCCGTGATGCTGACCGAAGGCTTTGGCAATATGCGGATGAGCACGTCGATTTTCAGCCTGTTGACCGACTTTGACAAGCGGGTGGTGACGCTGGATACCTATATGGGGCAGTTCTGGGAGCCGCGTCGTCCCGAAGTGGTGATTAACCTGCCTGTGCCAAAGGGGGAAAAACCCTCACGCGCCAATATCATGCAAGCGCTGCGTCCGGGGATGCGGGTACGGATTACCCGCGCGCCCTATGCTGGACAGATGGGCGAAGTACAAGAACTGCCTGAACAACCCGTCCTGCTGGAGAATGGCCTGCGGATGAAATGTGCCCATGTGACGCTGGTCGCGGGCGATGTGGTGACCGTACCGCTGGCTAATCTGGAAGCGACGGGTCGCCTGCACAAGCTGGACGAACAAGAGTAAATTGGCGGTTAAAAACTTGCGCGTAAAACTTGCGCGATTGCCCGATGTGCGTATAGTCTAGTACGAACGGGTGTCATGATAGCGTGGATTCGGCGGTCAGAACCAGGCGCATGGGTAGAATCTGTGCGGGCAAGGGGTTTAAACCCCCGGTCTCGGTGAAAATCGCACGATACCTACCCGTCAAACAAATTCATCGGGCCGTGACCGTTCATGACAAATACCCGCAAATTGAGTGGCGAATATACGCATTTCAGTAGATAATTGAAACGGTATTTATTCCCGGTGTGGAAAGCGGTGGGTGTCGGTTGGATCGCCCGTCACCGGAATAAGGAGAACCTTTATGAGCAATTTTGATGACGATTTCGATTTTGACGACGATTTCAACCTGGACGATGATGACGAGGGCTTCGGCGGCGATTTCGATGATGAGGAAAACGGCGGCGACGAATTCGCATTTGAAGACGAAGCGGGTTTTGACGATGCCAGCGCCTTTGATGATGAGGGGTTTGATGACTTTGGCACGTCGATAGACGAGGGCTTCCTCGATGAAGACGACGCAGCCGGCGAACCCGCGCGTGAAGGCGGTGGGACGAGCCGCGCTTTTATTTTCGCGGCGGTGCTCATGCTCATTGTCTTTGGCATTGGCCTCGTGCTGCTGATTGCGGTGATTACAGGCGAACGTCCACCGTCAGACCTTGAACTTTCGGCAACGGCAGTCGTGATGCGGAATATGACGGTAGAAGCCCAGTTGACGCAAACCGAAGTGGCGAATCAGTCCATTTTCATGACACAGACCGCTATCGCCCTGACGCCAACCGCCACCGCGACAGCCACACCAACCGATACACCCACGCCGACAGAAGAGGTTGTCATAACCGATGAAGCTACCGCCCAGGTTGATGTCACACCTACGCCTGAAACCCCGCCGACAGTGGGTATTGGCGGCGCGCAGGATGTCGCGAACACCGCTACCGCACTCGCATTGACCTTGCGACCACAACCGACTGTGACACCCGGTGGCGGCAGTGGTGGGCAGGTGACGACACCCGGGCCATCCGTCACACGACAACCCGTAGACACACTTCCAGAAACAGGCTTGAACTTTGGCGAAGCGACAGCCTTCTTGTTGATGGGCGTGGGCTTGATTGGCGTCATTTTCTTCTCACGTAAAGCCCGGTCAGCCAATAATCGCAAGCGTTAACCGTCAAACAGAGTCGATCATCTGCGGGCGTTCACAGCGGACGCCCGTTTTGATTCAAGCGTGTCAGATCACCAGTGCCGTGTAGGGATGCGCCGATGCGCTCATCCATTGCAGGATGCGTAAAAGCTCTGTGTCTGTGTGGTTCAGCTCCTAAGTCAGCGGCCAGCAGCCATTTTAGTAATCTCAAGCGTGTTGAGAAATAGGTGTGGTAAACTATGTAATGCGCCGCAAACATTATCATCACTCAGGAACGGTTCATCATGAAACAGGTGCGGATTCCATTTAAAGAAGGCACTGTCAAGAAACGCTTTTTGATATTCACCTACCACAATAAAAAGGTGGGCATTCGGCCTATTAGCTGGCCTGAACAATGTGTGTTGTGCAGCGAACCTGCGCTCACCCACAAAGAACTCGAAGTTGTCATGCACGTCAAAAATCGCACCTATGACTTGCCCGTGGGCGAAGTGCCGTTTTGCGCCAATTGTTCGCGCGATTATGACCGCTGGAAGCGTAATCCCTATGGCTATTCATTCTTGCGGGGCATCATCGGCTTGCTGATTGGTGCGGTTATCGGGTTTGGTATCGCCCTGTTCTTATTCTCGCAGAATCAGGTGGGTGGTGGCGGTGGCGCGTTGATTGTCGCGGTGGCGGTGGTGATTGGCTTGCTGTTCGGCATCAAACGCAAACAACCCGCGCGCTACCTGAAAATGGATTTCTATCAGGCCGAAGGTGATGACTCCTCGAATCCCATCGAAGGCGTGCGCTTTGAATTCTCGAACGATGCCTACGCCAATATGTTCGTGCAGTTCAATCCCCACAGCCGGGAGCATGTCCCATCGTCTGACCTATCCGAGACGAAACGCCTGCCGTGATTTCAATCCGTTCATGCCAAGGGACTTCCAATAGTGGGTGTCCGTTTTTTTGTTGGGAAACTTCCTCGAAAATAGTAATGAGTGATGAGTAAAGGCAGGGATGCGCTAAAAGGACTGAGGCCGTGCCAAATTACCTTTTACCCTTTGCGTTGAATCTGTTGCCCCTTACCTTTTGCCGTCGTTTGTGCTGCTGTGGTTCATCTATTTTGTCCAGCCAGCAGCGCCATCACAACAGGCGATAATGCTGGAACTTCAGCCGCAGATAGAGCACGGGTTCTTTGCCCTTGCCCAAATCAACCATCACCTCGTGACTATCACGGAAGCCCAACCGCCGATACAGCGCCAGCGCGCGCGGGTTGCTGAGCGCCGCGCCAATCTCCACACAGTCAACGTGCATTTCGCGGGCGGCGCGCATCAAAT
>CAZTLI010000060.1:0-17180 GCA_964614375.1 uncultured Anaerolineaceae bacterium | reverse complement strand
CCTCGTTCTTAAACTGGGCTATTCCCACGAAATTGTCGTCAACCCGCCTGATAAGAATACCTCATTTGATGTCCCCGCCGAATCGCGTGGTCGCACCGTCCATGTCGATGGGATTGACAAGCAGGTGGTGGGGCAAATCGCCGCCAACATTCGGGGTTTCCGCCCGCCCGAACCCTATCTGGGCAAGGGTGTGCGCTATGATGATGAACACATCCGCCGCAAAGCAGGTAAAGCGGGTAAGGTATAGGTATCACTATGGCTGATATTGTAGGGAAGAAGAAAACACAAGCGCGCCGCCGCCGTCAACGTCGAGTGCGAGGTCGCGTACATGGGACCGCGGCCCGTCCGCGTCTCAATGTCTATCGCAGTCTAGACAACATCTTCGCACAGGTCATTGACGACGATGCTGGACGCACGATTACTCAGGCATCCACCATTGACCGCGAAGTGGCGAAGCAAGTCCAGGACAAAAGCAAGGTCGAAGCCGCGAAAGTTGTCGGCAAGATTGTGGCTGAACGTGCCCGTAACGCGGGCGTGAATGCCGTCGTCTTTGATCGCGGCGGTTATCGTTATCATGGTCGTGTCGCAGCCCTGGCCGAAGCGGCGCGCGAAGCCGGTTTAGAGTTCTAATTTTGGAGAACGCCTATGGGAAACAATAGACGACGTGAACCGCGTAGACGCGACGAAGAACGCGAAGAACTGGATGAGCGCGTAGTCGATATTAAGCGCGTTGCAAAAGTGATTAAAGGCGGTCGGCGCTTTGCCTTCCGCACAGTCGTTATCGTCGGTGATAATCAAGGTCGCGTGGGTGTGGGTGTGGGTAAGGCGCGTGGTGTGCCCGATAGCATCCGCAAAGGCAGCGAAAAAGCCCGCCGCAATATGGTCAAAGTCCCGCTCTCTGGGGGCACGATTCCGCATGGGATTATCGCCCGCTACGGTGGCGCCAAAGTGCTGCTGAAACCTGCCTCGCCCGGTACGGGTGTGATCGCAGGCGGTGGGGTGCGTGCCGTTTTAGAAGCCGTCGGTGTCCGCGATATTTTGACCAAAAGTCAGGGTAGCAATAACCTGCTGAATGTCACAATGGCGACGGTGAAGGCCCTCCGCCAACTACGCAGCCCTCAAGAACTCGCCGCCATGCGTGGCAAACCTGTTGACGAGGTGCGCCCCTTCTGGGAACGGCAGCGGGCTTCACAGAAAAAGCAGGAGAGCGAATAAATGGCGAAGAAAGCGAAAAAGCCGGAATTCCGGCAGGTGCGTGTCACGCTGGTACGCAGCCCCATCGGGTATCAGCAAAACCAGCGCAAAACGGCCTACTCATTGGGTTTACGTAAGCTCAATGCCAGTGTCGTCCATACCGAAACCCCACAAATCAAGGGGATGATTAACACCATCAGCCATCTGGTCACCGTTGAAGAAGTGACCGACAAGACCTGAGCGCTGGTGGTCTGGTTCATGAGAACAGAGCAAGTGAGGAGGTAGGCGCGCCGTCTGGTCTGTCACACCGATAGCCAACCGCGCCGATGAACTATGAAGCTACATGAATTAAAGCCTGCACCCGGATCAACCAAAAAACGCACCCGCGTCGGGCGTGGTATCTCCGCGGGTAAGGGTAAGACCGCTGGACGCGGTACAAAAGGGCAAGGCGCGCGGCAAGGTGGTGGCAAAGGCCCCTATTTTGAGGGTGGTCAGCTTCCACTCGTGCGTCGTCTGCCATTCAAACGCGGTTTCACCAACATCTTCCGTATCGAATATCAAGAAGTGAACGTCCAACAACTGGAAGAACGCTTCAAATCAGGTACAGAAGTCACACCCGCCGCACTCGCAGAGGTTGGACTCGTGCGCGATGCCGATAAACCTGTGGTCGTGCTTGGACGCGGTGACCTGAACAAGAAACTCACCGTCCACGCCCACCGCTTCAGCAAAAGCGCCGAAGAAAAAATCACCAAAGCAGGTGGCAGCGTCACCAGGCTAGAACTCAAGCTCACCGGCGCGCTGGCAACGGTCAAGAAACCACGCAAAGAAGACCTCGCCCGCCTGTTGGGTGAAGAGTAAAATTCGATACAGGCAAACGACAGGGCACACTGCTGCCCTTTATTGCCGTTTTTGACATGACAGATAGAGGATTGTTGTAATGATACAAGCCTTGAGGAATGCCTTCCGCATTGCGGAACTGCGTAATAAATTACTCATCACCGGGTTGATTCTGGTTATTTACCAGTTCTGTACCCATGTGCCCGTTGTCGGTGTTGACCGGGCCGCGCTGCGCGACTTGTTTAGCGCACAATCCGGCGGTTTGCTCGGTGTATTGAATCTGCTCTCTGGCGGTGCGGTCTCCAACTTCAGCGTGCTGGCGAACGGCGTTTATCCCTACATTACCGCGTCGATTATCTTCCAGCTGCTTGTGCCCATCGTCCCGCGCCTGGAAGCAATCCAGCGTGAACCCGGCGGACAGGAAAAGATTCAGCGCTATACCTACTATCTGGCGATTCCGATGGCGATTTTGCAATCCATTGCCCAGATTAGTGTGTTCAGTGGTCTGGGTGGCACGCCGATTATTCCCGATTTTGGTGCCAATCCACTATTGACCATCGCCGTCATCACCACCATGACCGCGGGCACGATGTTCGCCATCTGGATGGGTGAACTGATTACCGAACAGGGTATCGGTAACGGTATCTCGATTATCATCTTCGCCGGTATCGTGGCGCAGGCGCCGAACAACCTGATTACGCTGCTAACCAGCAATCCAGACCGCGCGCTCTATAATCTGGTGCTCTTTATCGTCATCAGTATCATTAGCGTCGTCGGTATTGTGATTATTCAAGAAGGCGTGCGGCGTATCCCCGTGCAATATGGTAAGCGAGTACGGGGGCGCAAGCAGTATGGCGGCGCCAGCACCCACATTCCTATGCGCGTCAATCCCGTGGGCATGATCCCGCTGATTTTCTCGCAGGCCATTATCGCCCTGCCAGCCGTCATCGTCTCGTTTTTTGATACCTCGCCCGGTACGCCCGGCGCATGGATTCAACAGACCTTCGGGCAGCAGCAGGGTTTGACCTACTGGGGCGCATTCTTCGCGCTGACGGTGGCCTTCACCTTCTTCTATGCCGATGTGATGGTGGGTAATCAAAATCTCGCCGAGAATCTCCAGCGGCAAGGGGGTTTCATACCCGGCATCCGTCCCGGCAAACGCACGCACGACTTCATTGTGCGGACGACACGCCGCATTACCGTCGTCGGTGCATTATTTCTTGGGATTATCGCAGTGGTGCCCGGTATTGTGGCGCTGCTGAATAGTATCTTGTTCCCGTTGGAAGCAGTGGGGACGGCGAACGTTGCCACCAATGCCGCGTCGGTACTCAGCGGATCGGGTCTCATCATTGTGGTCGGCGTGGTCATTGATACCATGCGCCAGCTTGAGGCACAGTTACTCATGCGTAACTACGAAGGGTTCATGAGCTAGTAGCGTGAATCGGGCTGGTCTTGAGCACACAACCAGCCCGATTGTTTCCCTTCGACCATCGCCACAAGAGGAGAAGATGATGGGTTTATATCTGATTATCATGGGCGTGCAGGGCGCGGGTAAAGGCGTGCAGGCGCAATTTTTGACCGAAGCCTATAACATCCCGCAGGTATCAACCGGTGACTTGTTTCGTGAAATGAAAACCCGTACCGATGAATTGGCGGTGCGCGTGCAGCAGGACATGAAAGCGGGCCTGTTGATTGACGACGAGACGACCAATAAAATCCTGCAAGAGCGATTGGAACGTCCCGACGCCGCCAACGGCGCGATTCTCGATGGCTATCCGCGTAATATCGCGCAGGCTGAATTTCTTGAGCAGTATCTCGCCAGCAAAGGTGAACACCTGACAGCGGTGCTGCTGATGGAACTGGATTATTTTGTGGCGTTTAAACGGGCGTTTGGACGGGTGCAAACTGCCGACAAAAAAACCAGTTACAACATCTTTTACAAAAACGACGGGCTGACGATTGAATTCGAGGATCATCCCGAAAAAGCCTTCCCGCCGCGCATCAAAGCGACAGTCGATGCCACGGGCGAAGTGCTCCAACGCCGTCCCGACGATGCCAGCGCCGCCGCCGTGATTAAGCGCATTGATACGTTTGTCGAGCAAACACAACCGCTCATCGACTATTATGCCCGAAAAGGCCTCCTGCGGAAGATCGACGCCGACCAGCCTATCGACGCGGTAAGCCGTGACTTGCGGGCGGCAATCGAACAAGCCATAGCGGATTATCAGGCACAGACCTGATCATAGGGTGAAAGATGGTTGCAGAAATACAACCGGTCGTCCTCAAAACCCCCGACGAAATCGCCATCATGCGTGAAGCAGGGCGAATCGTCGCGCGGGCGCTGGCGGCGATGCGTGAAGCCGTCCGTCCCGGTGTGACGACGGCAGCCCTTAATCGCATTGCCGAGACCGTCATTCGCGATCATGGGGCGACACCGGCCTTTGTCGGCTATCCTAAGCACGATTCGCCGGATTTTCCGGCGACAATTACCGCGTCGGTGAACGAAGAATTGGTTCACGGCATTCCCAGCGACGCGCGCGTGCTGCACGAAGGCGACATCATCAGTCTGGACACCGCCTGCTTTCATCAGGGCTACGTGGGCGATGCCGCCTTCACAATGGGCGTCGGCGAAATCGCGCCCCCGGTGCAACGCCTGCTGGATGTGACCGAACAGGCGCTGTATGCCACGATTGAAGCCTCTGTCGTCGGGAACAATGTGAGCGATGTCGCCCGGACGACGCAGGTATTTGTCGAAAAACAGGGGTACACCGTCGCGCGCGAATATACCGGGCATGGCGTCGGGCGCAATATGCACGAACCGCCACAGGTGCCCAATTGGTGGCCTCGCAAAGCCCGTAAACGCGGTTGGGTAGATTATCCACTGCAACCGGGCATGACCTATGCCTTAGAGCCAATGGTCATCGCGGGACGCCCCGAGACGCGCGAATTAGACGATAAGTGGACGGTGGTCACGCAGGATAAATCGCTGTGTGCCCACTTTGAACATACCATCGCCATAACCGATGGCGCACCGTTGATTTTGACGCTGCCATAGCCATCGTCGGGGCGGGCAGTACCCTAGACATGCCCTATCTGGTCTGGTAGAATGGTCTATTCGTTTGGCAATCATAAAAACTCACAGGGAATACGATGAGGGTCTCAACATCAATTAAACGTCGTTGCCCTAAATGCCGTATTATCAAACGTCGTGGTCGGGTGATGATCATTTGCTCTAACCCGAAACACAAGCAGAAGCAGGGTTAATCCCGTTTAGAGGAGAACACACAGTATGGCTCGTATAGAAGGTGTTGACCTGCCTCGCAATAAGCGTATTGAAGTGGCGCTGACGTATATTTATGGCATAGGTCGCGCGACCAGCAGTAAGATATTAGCAGCAGCGGGCATCGACCCCAATATCCGTGTGCGCGACCTGACCGAAAATCAGGCGCAGTTGCTGCGGGAGCAGGTGGGGCAGTTGACGACAGAAGGTGACTTGCGTCGTCAGGTGCAGTTGAACATTAAGCGGTTATCCGATATTGGCTGCTATCGCGGGCTGCGCCATCGCCGTGGTCTACCCGTGCGTGGCCAGCGTACCCGCACCAATGCCCGGACCAAACGCGGCGCGAAAAAGACCGTGCCGGGTCGGGGTCGGCGGCGTGGCGCGACCAAGAAATAAGCGCGCTTTCGCCTGGTCTGACCGGGCGACATATAGTCGTATTTGGGCATCAAATGAAATTGGTTTCTGGTGCGCCCTGTTGAATTCGCAGGGCGCGCGTTAACGTAAATGCCATTTTATGAGAGGGTTGGCATGGCACGAGCGAAAAAAAGCAGTCGTCGGACTGCAAAAAAAATTGTAAAGAATATCCCGTATGGACAGGCGCACATCTACGCCACATTCAACAATACCATCGTCACCATGACCGACCAATCGGGTAACGTGGTGTCATGGGCGAGCGCGGGTACTGCCGGCTTCAAGGGTAGTCGTAAAAGCACTCCCTTTGCCGCGCGTATGGCGTCCGAAGCGGCGTCCGCCACCGCTCAGGGTCACGGCATGAAAGAAGTCGATGTCTTTGTCAAAGGGCCGGGGCCGGGTCGCGAAGCCTCTATCCGCGCCATTCAAGGCAGTGGTCTAAAGGTGCGTTCCATCACCGATGTGACCCCGATTCCACATAATGGTGTGCGTCCGCCCAAGCGTCGGCGCGTCTAGTAACTTCCATACCGGGAACAGCGCAGTGGGCGAACACGGGCTGTTTGACGCTGTGTGCGTCTCTATTGGTGGCAGGTTGTCATGCGGATAGGACACACTCGTCTGGATGGATGACATTGGTTGTTTGAGGAAGGTGACACAGTGGTAACGAGCAATATGGTGCTCCCCCACAAAGTAGATCGTGAGATGGTCACGCGCAATTATGGGCGTTTCATCATCAGTCCGCTGGAAAGTGGCTATGGTCAAACATTGGGCAACGCCCTGCGCCGTGTCCTGCTCTCTTCACTGCCCGGCGCGGCAGTGACCAGTATTCGCGTGTCCGACGTACATCACGAATTTTCTGCAATTCCCGGTGTGCGTGAAGACATGACTCAACTCATTCTGCAAATTAAGCAGCTTCGCCTCGTTCTCGATGAGCCGATGGATGTAGCCCGGCTGCGGCTGGAACACAAAGGCGAAGGCACAGTAACCGCTGCCGACATCCGCTGTCCGGCAGAGGTGCAGTTGGTAAACCCCGAACTGTACCTGTTCACAGTTGATGCTGCTGATGCACATCTCGAAATGGAATTTGAGGTGCAGCGTGGGCGCGGCTATAGCCCGGCGGAAGACCGTGGCAAACTGCCCATCGGTGAACTGCCTGTCGATGCGATTTTTAGTCCCATTCGCCGCGTGAATTTCGAGGTGGATCGGGCGCGCGTCGGGCAGCGCACCAACTATGATAAGCTCATCATTGAAATCTGGACGGATGGCACAATTCGCCCCGAAGAAGCCCTCAGTCAAGCAGGGCGCATTCTGGTGCAGCATTTGACCGTCATTCGCGGCGTCGAACCCATTGAGCATGTGCCAGTGGTTGAACCCGAACCCGAAAGCGATGGTCGCCAGCGTCCACAATTGTATGAAAAGCCAATTGAAGAACTCGACCTCAGCGTCCGCGTCTTCAATTCGCTCAAACGGACCGGCATCACCTCGATTGGCGATGTGATTGATATGCTCCAACGCGGCTCCGATGCGATGCTGGCAATTCGTAATTTTGGTGAAAAGTCGCTCGATGAGCTGGTCACGAAATTGCGTGAAAAAGGCTATTATCCGGGCGATGACGACGAGGAATCAGAATAGGGACGCATCATGCGACATCGTGTAAAAGGCAAAAAACTCGGTAGAGACAGCGCGCACCGTAAAGCGCTCCGCATGAACCTCACACTGGCGCTGTTTGAACATGGTCGCATCAAGACCACGTTGAGCAAAGCGCAATATGTGCGCGGTCATGCCGAACGGCTCATCACACTGGCAAAGCGTGGTCTGGCGAAGGCCGAAGCCGAAGGGCGTGACGAAATCGCCGTCCATGCGCGGCGCGTCGTCGCCAGCCGTTTGAACAACAATCGCAATATGGTCAAAACCGTCTTCGATGATTTAGCAGCACGCTACAAAGACCGCCCCGGCGGCTACACCCGCATTTATAAGCTGGGGCCGCGTAAAGGCGATAATGCCGAAATGGTGCTGCTGGAACTGGTCGAAGCCGAAGCCGAATAGGTCGTGCTGCGCTACCGGGCGACGCTGGCGTATGACGGAACAGCCTACTATGGCTTTCAACGCCAGGCGGCCCATACGCCGACGATCCAACTGGCGCTGGAAACAGCTATCGCCAAAGTGACCGGGCAATCGGTGACCGTTCTCGGCGCGGGGCGTACCGATGCGGGTGTACATGCGACTGGACAGGTGATTGCCTTCGATGTCGCGTGGCGACACGCAGACCCAGCGCTTTTGCGGGCGATTAACGCCCATTTACCGGATGACATTGCCCTGCAATCCATTCGGCAGCACGCAGGCTTTCACCCGCGTTATGATGCACTGTCACGGCGTTATGCCTATACCGTCATCATCGCGCGGCAGCGCCAACCCTTGTTTGAACGGTATGCCTGGCGTGTGCGTGAACCGTTGAATGGCGCGGTGATGCAAGCGGCGGCACAGCTGCTAATCGGCGAACACGATTTCGCCACATTCGGTCAACCGCCGCAAGGTGAAAATACCGTTCGGTATGTCCTGGTTTCGCAATGGTCACAAACCGACGAAACCTATGGCACACGCCTGACCTACACCGTTGAAGCCAATGCGTTTTTGCATCACATGGTTCGGCGCATGGTGGCAATACAGGTCGAAGTCGGGCAGGAGCGGCGCACTTTAGACACTTTTGAGGCAGATTTTAAGGCAGCGGATATTGCACGGGCACGCGCCATCGCGCCACCACAGGGACTGGTGCTGACTGCGGTACAATATCCAGATGAGTGATACAGGCGGGAACAGACGCCCGCTGGAGGACGATTAATGAAAACCAAAACTTTCATAACCACACCAAAAGACATCCAACAAGGCTGGTGGGTTGTGGACGCTGAAGGCCAAACACTGGGGCGTCTGGCTTCCAAGATTGCGCCTTACCTGACTGGCAAAAATAAGCCAATCTATGTCCCCAACCTCGATACGGGCGATTTTGTCGTCGTGGTCAACGCCGACAAGATTCGGGTCACCGGGAAAAAGATGCAGGACAAAATGTACTATCATCATTCCGGCTATCCCGGTGGCTTAAACGCCACCCCCCTTGCCGAAGTGCTCGCTAAACATCCTGAACGGGTGATTGAAGCCGCCGTTAAGGGGATGCTGCCCAGCACCGCATTGGGTCGGCAAATGTTGAAAAAACTGAAGGTCTATGCCGGTGCGGAACATCCCCACGCCGCGCAAAAGCCACAGAAAATAGAGCTTTAGAGAGGGAATTGCTAAATGTCTGCACAGTATTACGAAGGCATTGGTCGCCGCAAGGCCGCAAGCGCACGGGTTCGCCTGTTCCCCGGTGGGACAGGGCGTATGGTCGTCAACGATAAAGACATAAACGACTATTTCCCCCGCGCGGGCGATGTCGATAGGATGCTTGAACCGCTGCGTGTGGTCGGGCAAGAAAAAAGCTACGACATGAGTGTCCACGTCTATGGTGGTGGGATTAGCGGTCAGCGCGATGCCGTGAAATTGGGCATTTCGCGCGCGTTGATTAAAATCGACCCCGACCTGCGCCCGCCGCTGAAGTCCGAAAAACTGCTCACCCGCGACGCTCGCGTCAAAGAGCGCAAGAAGCCCGGTCTCAAACGCGCCCGCAAAGCGCCGACCTACACCAAACGGTAGGCAGCCTACAGGTCTATTGGCTGTAACGCAGCACCAGCAACAACTCCCGGCAAGGCTATCTGGTCTTGCCGTTTTGGGTTTATGGGGTTGTGTGGACGGTATTTTGTTTCGATAATGATTGCGATATATAGACCCGCGGGGGCAATCATGTCAGACATTAAACATTATGCCGACTTCATCGGCACAAAAGCCGAAAAATTCTACAAAGACACGCTCTTCATGGGCGAGCGCCTGATGCTCGGCATCAACTGCCTCGAACCCGGTCAGGCGCAAGCTGTTCATGACCACGCCGATCAGGACAAAGCCTATGTCGTCATGGATGGCGTCGGACGCTTCACCGTCGGCGAGACGGTGCGCGATGTCGGCGCGGGGCATATCGTCTGGGCGAAAGCAGGCGTGCCGCACGGCGTCGAAAATCCCGGTCAATCCACGCTGGTCGTGCTGGTCTGTATGGCCCCGCCGCCCGGACACTAAGCGACAGAGGACGAACCATGACAATCACCATCATCGGGCTGGGCCCCGGCGCTATAGATGACCTGTCGTTGAAGGCGTGGCGCACCCTCGAAAACGCGCACACAGTCTATCTCCGCACGTCACGCCATCCCTGTGTGCCGCATCTGCCACAGAACGCGACCTATCACAGCTTCGACGACCTCTACGAGACATTCACCGACTTTGCCGATGTCTATGCAGCGATTACGGCGCGAATCCTCGAAGCGGCGCAGGCCGGCGATGTAGTCTATGCCGTGCCCGGTGACCCCTTAGTCGGCGAATCGACTGCCGCGCGCATCGTATCGGCAGCGCATGAAACCGGATTAAGCGTGCAAATCATCAATGGCATCAGCTTCATCGAACCGATGCTGTCCCTGCTGCAAATTGACGCGCTGGACGGTCTGCAAATCGTCGATGGCCTTATCCTCGCCAGCCAGCATCACCCGGCGCTAAATCCGGCGTTTTCGGCGCTTATTGGGCAGGTCTATAGCCGTCAGGTGGCGTCCGATGTCAAATTGACGTTGATGAATCAATATCCCGATGACCACCCGGTCAAGCTCATTCATCGCGCGGGCACAACCGATGTCCACATCGAAGCGCTGCCCCTGTATGAGATCGACCACAGCCCGCATATTGACCATCTCACATCGCTGTATGTGCCGGAGTTGGGCGCATTGACCAGCTTCGAGTCCTTTCAAGAGACAATTGCCCACCTGCGCGCCCCCGAAGGCTGCCCCTGGGATAGAGAGCAAACGCACCAATCGCTGCGGCCTTATCTGCTCGAAGAGGCGCATGAAGTCCTCGAAGCGATTGACGCTGGGGATATGGACAACCTGTGCGCGGAGTTAGGCGACCTGCTGCTGCAAGTGGTGCTGCATGTGCAAATCGCCACCGAATACGGCGATTTCCAGATGGCAGATGTCATCCGCCACGTCAATGAGAAGATGATTCGTCGTCATCCGCATGTATGGGGCGATGTCGATGTGCAGGGCGATGCTGAAAAAGTCGTCGCCAATTGGGAAGACATCAAAAAAGCCGAGAAAAATGGTGATGACAATGTACGCAAGTCGATTCTGGATGGCGTGCCCAGAGGACTGCCCGCGCTCTTGGTCGCCCACAAATATCAGGAAAAAGCGGCAAAAGTGGGCTTCGATTGGCCTGACATCAGCGGCGTCGAACAGAAAATCCGCGAAGAATTGGACGAAATCTTCAGCGCGCCGACCGATACCGAGCGTGCCAGTGAAATTGGTGATGTGATGTTTGTGCTGGTGAATTATCTGCGCTGGTTGGGTGTGCATGACCCGGAGAGTATTCTGCGCGAAATCAACGCCAAATTTTACCGCCGCTTCACCTATATAGAGGAACAAACGTCAATCAATGGCGACAAACCCCTCACCGACTATACACTGGCAGAAATGGACGCCCTCTGGGACGAGGCGAAGGCAAAAGGACTATGAGATGACCAACGCCCTGTTCGCGCAGTGTGGCTGGCCTGATAATCTCTCGCCCGACCACGATTCGGCGCTGCGAGAAGCCGTGCGCTACACGCTGCATCGTTTTGGGGAGGACGTACTCGGCATTGTCGCCACCGGAACAATCATTCGCGGCAATCCCAGAGCCAACAGCGATTTCGACATTCATATCATCTACGCCCACCAACAGCGCCAGCGCATCCAGAAGTATTTTAATGGCGTGCCCGCCGAATTATTCGTCAATCCACCGTCCCGAATCATCAAATATCTGGAAGAACAGCGCGCGACAGGTATCCCATCAACCGCCCACATGCTGGCGACAGGCTTTGTCATCCTGGATCGCGACCCGATCATCGCCCAACTCATCCAACAAGCCACTGCGTTTCTCGCGCTCCCGCCCAATCCGTCCTCCATCCAACTCGATTTTATGCGCTATCATGTGGTGGATCGTTATGAAAACGCGCAGGACATCCAGCACAGTCATCCTCTGAATGCGCGGTTGATGCTGACAGTCTCTGTTTATGAGATGCTGCGCTATCGTTTCCTCGCCGCTGGACACAATATCCCGCGCGACAAGGACTTGCTGACTGCCCTTGACGATTTCGACCCGACACTCGCCAGCCTGATGCGCCGCTTTCTGGTCGCTGCCGCTGTTGACGAGCACTTTACCATCGCGAAGTCCATCGCTGACAAAACCATCGGCGTGCAGCGCTTTTTTGAGTGGGAGTCGCCGCCGGAGGACGTGTAGTTCATGCTGGATGTGCCCGCGCTGGAAGCCCAACTCACAGCGGCGCTGGAATCGGCGCAAGTGCCCGGACTCGCGCTGGCGGTCATCCACGACCATGCCGTCATCTATAGCGCGGGACAGGGTGTGACGATGGTCGGGGCGGGCGGCGTCCCCGTGACCGACGATACCCGCTTCCGCATCGGTTCAATCACCAAATCGCTAACCGCCACCCTCATCATGAAATTGGTTGAGGCCGGTGTGCTCGACCTTGATGTGCCTATTGCCCGCTATAGCGCACATCCGGGACTGCCCATCGGCAAATCACGCTTAGAAAATGTGATTACGTTACGAATGCTGCTCAGTCATACCGCGGGGCTGCCCACCGCGCTCACGTATCGTCCCGGCTTACCGCTGGCGGACACCATCACACAGGAACTGCCCAACATCCAGCCCGTCGCGCCACCGAACACCGTCTACTATTACAGCAACATGGGTTATAATCTCGCGGGGTATATCGCGTGTGCGGCAGTTGCATCGTCGAGAAACCCTTTGCAACATGCGCGTCTGCTCTGGTCGCACGAAGAGACAGCCTACAGCAACTTGATGAAAGAGGTTGTGCTATGGCCTCTCAATATGTCTAGCACCACATTCGATCCCTTCAAGCGCGTTCTGCCATTGGCATACTCGCACCGCCTGAATGAAGATGGCATTCCCATTCCACTGTTCCCACCCGTTGATAGTCCCGGTCAGCATCCCTGTGGCTTCGCACTGGCGACCATCACCGATTTGTGTAACTTTGTGTTGATGAATCTCAATAATGGACAGTGGCAAGGTGGGCGATTTTTGTCGCCCGCATCCATCGCCGCCATGCACACGCCCCATGTCAACCGGATGACAGGCGATTTCGCGGGCTATGGGGCGGGTTTCCGCTCATACAACTATAAAGGTGTGCGTTTGGTCGGGCACAATGGCGCAATCCATAAATACGGCGGCTGGCTGTGGTTTGCGCCAGGACGCGGCACAGGCGTCGTCATGCTGTGCAATCGCGCGCCGCAGTTCTGGGACGCTGCCCGCAGCCTCATTCACAGCATCTTCGACCAACTCCTCAATTTGCCCGATGACATCACATTTCCCACGCTGCCCGGTGATGGGTCGCGCTGCGAGTCGGATTATGCTGGCTGCTATCTTGGTGATAGTGTGGGGTTGGTACGCCTCTATCTGGAAGATAATAAGCCAATGGTCGATTGGCATGGGATAGTGACTCCGCTGAAACGGGTACGGCAGGGCGTATATGGGGGTGGTAGCGTATCAGTGGGTTTGCACAGCCGCGAATTTTTCTATCTCAATGGCGAACCATGCCGCCGAATAGAATATGAACCATATCACGGCACGATCTCGCGCGACTACGACGGTATCTACACTGCCGATGTCGATACCTTCACACTGCGCGTGGAAAAGAATACCCTCCATGTCTATTCAGACGATGACCGCCGCGAATATGCCTGTATCGCCCTCAATCCGTCGCTATTCGCCTGTTCAATCGGTACGCTACAATTCATTGACCCGGATACATTCATGTGGGCCAACGCTTTTAAATTCACACGCCAGAAAGTAACACGATGATCGAAACACCCGCCATGCTCGAAGGCTATCTCTCGATTAATGCTGCACTCTATAGTGGCAGTCGCCCAATTCATCGCATCGCCATCCACCAGAGCAAGCAGTATGACCGTCACCTGAGCGATTTGGTCAAACGCGCCCGTGCTTCCAATATTCCCGTTGATTTTGTCGATGACGCCACCATTAGGACGCTGACCGAAGGCAATACACACGGTGGCGTGGTGGCGACAGTGGGTGAACGTCAATTTGTCACACTCAATGACCTCATTGAAGCGGCAAAATTGGCGTGGGTGGTGATGCTTGATGGCATCGAAGACCCCTATAACTTTGGCTACACCGTCCGCGCCCTCTATGCCGCCGGAGTCGCTGGCATTGTCGTCCGTCCGCGTAATTGGCTCACTGCGGCCAGCGTCGTCGGACGGGCATCAGCAGGGGCATCAGAACGGGTCAAACTGGCAATCGCAGAAACGGCGCAGGATGCGGCAGATTTTTATCGCACACACGGCCTCACCATCGTCACAACAGCCAGAGAAGACCGCGCTGTCTCTCTCTATGCCGCCGATTTGACCGTGCCCCTGTTCCTGCTGATTGGTGGCGAGAAACGCGGTGTCACCCGCTCATTCATGGACAAAGCCGACCTGCTGCTGCAAATCCCATATGGGCGTGACTTCCGCCAATCATTGGGCACAGTCGCCGCCGCCAGCGCCATCGCCTTCGAAATCGCCCGCCAACGAAGCCCCTAATCTGCTACCCACCGTGAACGCTAAATGCTGCCGTTTAACTTCCGGGTTCACTGCGCCGCTGTGGTTCATCTTTTGCCCGCAACCCCCTGCGCTCTTTACGGTTCATTATGCTTTTAGCCAGCAGCCATTTTAACCGCTGCGACCGACTGTTTCTCAAGGCGTCGCTGCCGTTCAATCCTAGATTATGCAATTGGCACTGGAATAGAACGCCCGCAACCCGTATCATTCAACGGTTGAGAGGGTTTTAACAAGCGCACATTGTGGCTGTGTTTTTGTATTGTGGGAAATAAAAAATCCCGCGCGACTTGGCGGGAAATTTTGGGAAAGTGTCGGGGCGGCGGGATTTGAACCCACGACCTCACCGACCCGAACGGTGCGCGCTACCGGGCTGCGCCACGCCCCGAACTCTGAGTCACAGTGTAACGAATAGTCCGGGTTGATACAAGAGTCAGTTTATGTCGAACCAACAGCCAATTACACTCACCGACCGGGTACGCGGTTACACCAAAGACTTCCTATCGCGCATTGGCAAAGCGGTCTTCAGGATGGGTATTCACCCCGATACGATTACGGTTATGGGGTTAATATTAGTGGCGTTGTCGGCAATCGTCATTGCAGGCGGCGATTTGCAACTTGGCGGCATCATCCTATTCATTAGCCTGCCCCTCGATGCGGTGGACGGTGCGGTGGCGCGGGCGATGCAGCGGCGCGGACGCTTCGGCGAAATGCTCGATTCCATGCTGGATCGCTATGCCGACGGTTTCATTTTTGCCGGATTGAGTTATTATTTTGCAGTGCGTGACGATTTTGGCTATATGCTGCTGGCGATGCTGGCGCTGATCGGCACATTCGCGGTCAGTTATGCCCGTGCCCGTGCCGATGGCGTTGATGTGTCCGTCAAAATTGGTCTGTTCTCGCGCATGGAACGCACTGTCGTGATTCTGGTAATGCTGCTGATTCCGTCGCTGCTGAGTCTGGGCATGTGGATATTGGCTGTGGGTACAAATTTTACCGCCATGCAGCGACTCTGGTTTGTATATAGAGCACTTAAAGATAGAGAGGGCTAAATTTAGCAATGGAGTTTCTAGCACAACACATTCAAATCGGAAATATTCAAATCCGTTACTACGGTATCATCATTGTATTTGCGATGATGGTCGCCGCCTGGGTTGCGGCACGTCTCGCCCGCCGCAGCAAGCTCGACCCCGACCACATCTGGGGCGCGCTGACGTGGGCGATTATCCCCGGCATCGTCCTTGCCCGCTTGTGGTTCGTGCTGTTCCCGCCGATTTCGCTGGTGGCAGAAGGGCGCGATACGGCGTGGTATCTGCAAAATTTCTTCAACCTTTCCGATGGCGCAATCGCTATCTGGAGCGGGGGACTCAGCATTTTCGGGGCGGTGTTGGGCGGTTTCCTCGGCGCCTATATCTACATGCGTCGCAACAAATTGGATATTCCTGTGTGGATGGATATCGCGGCAGTGGCACTGCCTGTGGGTCAAGCCATTGGTCGCTGGGCGAATTGGGTCAATCAGGAACTCTATGGCCTGCCCACGCAGCTCCCCTGGGGCATTCCCATTGACCGCGCCCATCGCGTTGGTGAATACACCAGTCTGGTTGAATATCCTGCCGCCGGGCCAGAACAGACCCTGTTCCACCCGCTGTTCTTATATGAAGCCTTCTGGAGTATGCTGGCGTTCATTGTGCTGTATAACGTTTACACCAATTATCGCCATCGTCTGCGTAAGGGTGATGTGTTTATCCTGTATGTCATTCAATATTCAGCCATTCGCTTCTTGCTCGAATTCCTGCGTATCGAAGTGGCACACATTCCCGGCACTGAAATCAACAGTTCACAGGTGGCGACGGGTATTGCATTCATCCTTGCGGTGCTCGTTTTCCTCTATCGGCATCGTTCGGGCGCGGCGGATAAACCCCGCGCAAAAGTGGTCGAGCCTGTTGAGGAACAATCACTCGAAACGGCTGCTGAAGGCGCTGGCGAATCTTAACACGCTGGCGAATAGTAACGCGCTGGCGAATCTTAACACGCTGGCGAATAGTAACGCGCTGGCGAGTGGCAATAATCTAATGAATGCGTTCAATCGCCCTGATGAGAGTCGGGGCGATTTTGCGTTTATTTAGTAACATTTTGCTATTTTGCGGCATCCAATATAGACGCTGCGTAAACGATTTGTGAACGTTTTGTTGTGTACAATGAGTCCACAGGACAAGGACACACGGGTGATTGTCTCCAATGTGCCCGTGTGCGATAATGATTGAATGTCTCCGTATCAGAAGCGAGTTCAGGTAACGTGTATGATAAATGCCGATCAACTGACTAAAGATTTTGACGCTTTTCGGGCAGTAGACCGTGTTTCGCTGGAAGTCAAACCCGGCGCGGTACTGGCGTTGTTGGGGCCAAATGGCGCGGGCAAAACCACCACTGTCCGCATGATGACCTCTATTCTTGTGCCGACGTCGGGCACAGCCACGATTGCCGGTTATGACGTGGTGACACAACCCGCACAGGTGCGCGCGAGTGTCGGCGTCCTCACCGAACAACACGGCTTGTACGAACGCATGAAAGCCGTCGAATATCTCGATTTCTTCGGACGGGTCTATCACATGCCCGCCGAATTGAGTAAAAAGCGCGCCCTCGACCTGATGGAACGCTTTGGTTTGACTTTTGCGCTCGATAAGCGGTTGGGCGAATATTCCAAA
>CAZTLI010000059.1:0-17794 GCA_964614375.1 uncultured Anaerolineaceae bacterium | reverse complement strand
GTATTAGCACTGCAAGCGATGCGTAATCCGGTGTTTGATATGCTGGCGACAGTATTGAATTTCATGGGCGATAACCTGTTTTATTTGCCGGTGCTGTGTTTTATCTACTGGTCGCTAAACAAACGACTGGGGTTGCGACTGTTGTTTGCGCTGGCGCTATCCGGGGCAGTCGTTATCGGCATTAAGGAGCTGCTGCAACTGCCGCGTCCATTTCATGTGTCTAGTGATGTGTTCACACTGGGTGATTTAGACGGTCTGGGCTATGGCTTTCCGAGTGGGCATGTCGGCATGTCGATAGCGATCTGGGGTTATGCCGCGTTGTGGTATAAAAGTCGTCGGCTCATGTGGGGCGTGGCGCTTCTCACGTTGTTGATGGCGTGGGGTCGCATGTACTCTGGACTGCACTATCCGCAGGATGTGATTGCGGGTGTCGTCGTCGGCAGCGCTGTCTTATGGGGTTATCGCCGCTTCAGCACGCCATTTATCGAATTCTGGCGAGACCTGGCGGTTAATGCGCGGGTGGCGTCGGTGGTGCTGATGGGTATCGTGACGACAGTGTTCCTGTTCACTGACCAGTATGGGCTGGCTGTTAGCGGTGTGTTCTGGGGCGCGGGATTAGGCGTCATCTTAGAACGAGAGAAAGTGCGCTTTTCGGCAGAGGGCAGTGTCAGACAGCGGGTTTTGCGCTATGTCGTTGGCCTCGTCCTAATATTCATTGTCTTTTTCGGATTGCGTATCCTGTTCGACGAGGCTGAGCCGTTTGAACTGTTTTACATTTTGCGCTATGCAATCGTGGCGGTGTTTGGCGTGGCGCTGTGGCCCTGGTTGAGTTTATGGTTTGGCCTCACGTCCCGGTATCGCGGGCAGCCTGTTCCCATAACACCGTGATC
The DNA here is from genome assembly GCA_964614375.1 of uncultured Anaerolineaceae bacterium. Lineage (GTDB taxonomy): Bacteria > Chloroflexota > Anaerolineae > Aggregatilineales > Phototrophicaceae > CAZTLI01. The sequence continues at coordinate 16,904 of CAZTLI010000059.1, read as the reverse complement.
GGGTATGTTGCGTCGTGTACTGCTTCGGTCATTCCTCATGACAGTGCTTGCTGGCACGGTGGTAGTCAACCTGTTCAAGCTGATAGGCCAGTACGTCCCTGACAACACCGTCGCCTTTGTCTCCACGCGAACGGGCAACCGTGACATCTTTGTGGTGGATGTTTATCGTGGCACGGCGGTCAATCTGACGAAACATCCCGCCACCGATGAAGACCCCGCGTGGTCGCCTGCGGGCACGCATATCTTGTTTGTATCGAATCGCGAAGGTCGCCCCACCATCAGCAATGTCTATATCATGGAGGCTACCGGACGCAATCTGCGCCGTATCACTGGCTATGATGAGCGTCGAATCCGTTACCCGGTGTGGTCGCCAGATGGCACACAGATTGGCTTCATCTATTACCGGGACAGCCTGTTCGCCGGGTATATCATGAATGTGGATGGGAGTGAAATTGACCAGCCCGCGACGATGCCCATCTGGTTGAATGACGCCGCGTTTCAGTCTCCGTCCACGTTATCAGTTGATAGACGGTGGATGGCGGTAACACGACACGTAGATGGTAATTGGGACATTTACCTCGCGCGCATCAACGGGCAAATCGTGCGCCGATTGACGAGCGCTACCGCCATAGACGACAGCCCCGACTGGCGCCCTTGAGCGATAGATTCACGCCGTGATTGATGTGGGATAAGTCTATTTCGGCAGCTTGATAAAACCATCCACCATCGTGCGTGTTGGTAGGGCGGGGATTGCGCCGCGTTTGGTTGTTGCCAGTGCGCCGACGCCATTGGCAAAACGGACAATTTGCTCCATATGCTGGAGATGCTCCCCCCAGTGTTCTAATACGCCCACCAGGACGCCCGCCACAAACGCATCGCCCGCGCCTGTGGTATCGACCGTATCGACTTTAAATCCCGGCAGCGTGAATTTCTCGCGTTTGGTATGCACCGTTGCCCCTTTTTCGCCCTGTGTCACGATGATGATTTGAATCTGGTCGCGCCACAACGCATCAATGGCGGCGCTGCCTGTCAAGAAGACGACTTCTTCTTCGCTGACCTTGACGATATTGGCGTAGTTTAAGCCAACGAGCATCCCTTCACGGGCGCGCTGTTCGTCCGGCCATAACGACAGGCGCAAATTGGGGTCATACGAAATCAGCAGGCGGTTGCTATGGGCGTGTTGGGCCGCTGCCAGTGTCGCCGAACGGCTCGGCTCATTAATCATCGTGATGCTGCCGAAGTGGAAAATCTTCGCCTGTGTAATCACGTCAAAGGCGATGTCGGCGGGCTGCAAGAGCATATCGGCGCTGGGATGACGATAGAATACAAAACTGCGTTCGCCATCTTCTCGCAGGGAGACGAAAGCTAAGGCCGTGCGCGCGGCTTTCGAGAAAAGCAGGCCCGTGGTATCGACATTTTCGGCTTTGAGCACAGCGGCAAGATAGTGCCCGAAGGGGTCATCGCCCACCTGCCCGATAAACGCCGCCGGATGCCCCAACCGCCGTATCGCCACCGCCACATTTGCGGGCGCGCCGCCGGGCGCTTTCTGGAAGCCGCTGGCATCGCCAACCGCGACGCCTGTTTCGAGCGCCACGAAATCAATCAACAATTCGCCAAAGCAAACGACACTCATCGTCCGTGCTCCTTGTGTGAATAGGCAGACCTACTCTCCCGATTATAACGCACATAACCGCCAGCAATGGGTGACGTATGTCGTGTTTATCGAAAAACACAGCGCCCCCATCATTGGACGGAGGCGTGGACATGTGTTAACTTGTGGATTAGGGTTTATGGTATCGTGCAAGCACGATCCGAAAATTACGCTTGTTCGGGTGGTGGTAAGTGACCGCGCCGCCATTCAAATAAGAAGAGCAGGAAGAACACAACCGCCGCCGCCAAAATGACTCCTCCAGTTGCAATGATCCCGGTGGCAACGTTGTCCCAGCCATACGCGGAGAGGAGATTGCCCCGAAGGGTAGCGCCCGTCAACATCGTGTTGCGGAGATTTGTCACCGTTGTTAATTCGGCTTCGGCTTCGGTAAGCGCATCCTCGTCACCCGCTTCGCGCGCTTCTGTCACCTGCGCTCTCAAAGTGCGCTGTACACCGCCCAATGTTGCGTAGGCAGCACCGGGATAGCCCGCTTCCTCAGCGGATTCGCGCAAGTGCAGTCCGATGTATCCTGCATAAGCCTGCGCCTGATTACCCGTCGTGAGTGGCAGTCCGGCATTTTCGACGATACCCGGTAACGCCCGTTCCTCGTCGGAAAGACCCTCTTCTGCCGGGAACGTAATCTGTTGCGCTTCCAGCTCACTGCGGATATTAGCTTGAACGGAATTGCCCAACGTTAATGCAATCCCGCCCACCACCAATGCGCCAATTGCGAGCGTGAGCCAGAGCAGAAGCACCCTTGCCCACATTGCTGCTGAGAGACGATAGGTTAGGTATTTCATGATGTTGTTCCTTTCGATTGTAGGTTATGGTATTGAGAATGGTCATCGCGAAATCCCAATATGCTGTTTATTGTCCTGTAAAACCCGATATGAGTATAGTGAAACATATCACAGATATGTGTAAATAAGTGTCATATCGCAAAATGACATTATTGGTCAGGCAATATGATTTTTGTCATCATTACCACCCCAAAGCCGCTTAATGCAACGCAAAAATCTGAATTGTTGGCTCTGACTCTGCTGTCGCAAAATCCATCAACAATTCGCCAGAGCAAGCGACACCCATCGACTGTCCTCGAATTGAACCGGGAGACCCACTATCACGATTATACCACACACAATCGTGATAGTGGATGAGTTGTAATGTGCTTATGGGGCCCCCGCGCCCGCCCCATGTGTGACTGAGGCGCTGAGCAGCGTGAACAGAGACATCAGGGTGTGGGGGTCGCCTGTGACAGATTGTTTGCGACCAATGCTGCTGTATTACCGTCGAAAGGCAGACCATACAATGCGACAGGCACAGATATGATTTGTCGCTGCCACGCATCCGGGCTGGTCAGGTCAATATCGCCAGACATCAGCGTTTCTATCCAGACTATACCGTTATCTACCACACTGAAATAGAGCACAGCATCCACAACAAACAACCGTCCAACCGCCCAGCCTTCACCCGTCCAGACGGTGGTTTCTTCGCCTGTATTCAGGTCAAGGCGCTGAATGCCGATGCGGTAGTGGGGGATGTCGGCGTTACCCATGCCGAGGTTGTTATTGGCAACGAAGCGCCGTTGTTCGGCAGTGAGCGGCAAGATGCCGTCTTCTTCGCGATAGCTGTAGTAGAGTGTGTTGGCGTCGCCCCATGCCATCTGGTCGGGGATGTGCATGGTGGTGATCGGATGGACTTCGCCGGTAGACAGATTGAGGGTTTGCAGGCTTTCATCCCCATCTAACCGTTGCGTTGCGCCTATGCCGGCTAGACGTGTTTCGTCCGGTGAGAGGGTTGGGCGACCCAAATCCCCTGATAACAATTGGGTTTCACCGGTTTGCAGAACGAATAATGCAACCCTGGTGTGAAAACAATCTCCTGAGTAAATCAGGCTGGATTCGATGATCTCCATTATTGCTGTTTGACCACCAAAACCAGTCTCCCGCCAATACAAGGTCTCCATAGGAAACGGTGAACCGCCGCCGCAGCCCTGTATCAATGAGATATGACCGAGTATGGATGTTTCACCAGTGCTCAGCGTATAGGCATAGACCCGTGCCGGAAAGATAAAGTCTGATGTAGGCTCGTTTGGAGCGTCGAGCTGAACATACAAGAGTTGGCTGCTGTCGGGCGTGAATATGGGCGATAAGTCGGCACTGCGTTCGGTCAACTGAATGGGGTTCTGGAAATCAGTCACGACCAGGGTGGTCTCTGTGAATTGATTGTAGACGACATTTGCCGCCAGCCATTGACCATCTGGACTCCATGCAAGGCCGCTAACCAGATCAATCGTCGCCGCATCAATGCCTAAATCAACGGGCTGCATCGTGCCATCGGGTAGATAGCGCACCACCTGCCCATCGACCACGGCAGCCAGCGGCGGCATAGTGACTGTATCCGTCTGGGCAATGGCTGTCTGACCGATGAGGAGTGTTATTGTGATCATCAACACGAGATAGCGTTTCATACCTGCTACGTCCCTTTGTCTTACTTATAACACCTGCGAATTTGCAGTATCAACCCTTGATTATCCATCGCCTGCCGCAGCCGTGCCTGACGACACACCTGCGCCCATATGGTGACTGGTGTACGCCAAATAAAAAACAGCCTCTGGCGTGGAGGCTGCTCATTGACAGGGTGTATGTATGGTCTATTCGCCGCTGGTGGTATCGCGTCCAATCGATTCGACGATGCTGACAATCGTCCGCATGGTTTCTTCCAGTTCGCCGGAAGGCACTTCAGCCGTGACGAACACAAACTGCCCATCGACATCGACCATAAACGCGGCGGCATCGCGTTCTGTGCCTGCTGCATCGGCGCGGGCGGCGTCATAAGCGCCTATCCGCGTGGTTTCGGGTGTACTAAAACTGCCGCCAGCGGGCACAGGGACCGTCGGCAAAAACAGGTTGAGGCCATCAATGGTTGTCGCGCCTTCGCCCAGCAAGCCCGCCGCCATCGGCAGCAGCGACACCTGTATTCCCGCTTCATCATCGGAAAATTGAGCTGCACCGAGTTCCGTTGTTCCGGTTGACCAGCCTTCGGGATAACTCACGGTCAGACCATCGGGCAGGGTAACTGTTCCTGTCAGCGGGATCACCGCGCCCCCACGCGGCAGCAGCAAGAAGAGCAATCCCGCGAGACCGATTGCCAGCACCAATAATTGCATCGCGGGCGTTTTGGGTTGTTGTTCATCCATCGGTTGCACGTCCTTTTATCAGGTATCGGCGTGGTTTAGGCCACCACGCATCACAGCAAGCATTATGTCCGCTATTTTACCTGATGCGGCGCAGCAGGCACACTCTGAGCCTACTTTGACCCCGCGATTAGTTTTGTTGTGGCGCAATCGCGACGGTGCTCGCAATCGCCATAATCGTGCTTTCGTATTGGGCGAATGAGTCATTGCGCGCCCATGCACCGACAAATACGCGCCGCCCAGCGCCAACATCGACCAGATACGCGACATAGGTAAATTGCGCGTCTGAGCCTTGCATTCGCGCGCCGGGTTTCCCGCCTAAATCGACAGCAGTAGCTTCTGTACCCATGTCGATGGCGCGTCCCGGTGGCATCCCTAGCGGCACATTTGCGGGCAGCAGGGTGACGACATCGCCATCGTTACCCAATACGCTCGGCAGCGTCATGATGGTCATCACGACCTGCCCGCTACGGAGTGCGTCTGGACTGCCCGCCGAGAAAATGGCCTCTCTATCGTTACCTAAGCGCACAATACCTGTGGTTTCAGTCGAGACCCAGCCTTCGGGATGATTAAATTGGACATCGGCATTGGGGACAACCAGGCTCTCCGAGAGTTCCCCTGCGGGGGCAACGGCGTCAGCGGCAGGCGGTATATCAGTGGGTTCGGGCGTGCTTTCGCCACCGCCACACGCCGTCATAACGATTGCCAGCACGGTCATCGTCAGTATCAAAGTGATCTGTCGTCTCATGTTCGTTCCTTTTTGCGTGGATTAATTCCCTTATTCATTATACGGGTAAACGGCTTGTGAACGTGTCAAGGTGTTGTATAGGTCATCGAACTAATAATGCCTTCTAAGGCGTCGTTGAAGCTGCCCATTTCGCCCAACGGCGCGCTGACGGCGATAATGGCAAATGCGCCATTGCCGACATCGACAATCAAGAGCGATAGGTCACTCGTCGAACTTGCCCCATCCATGCGCGCGGCACTATGTCCACCAAGCGCGAGGGCGGTCACATCGCCATAAATGGCGTCGCCTTCACCTGCGACTAAATCGGGCGCGAGGAGTTGCAGCAAGGCTTCTGGCCCGGTGTCTGCTGGCATTCCGAGTGATTCGAGGGTGATGATGTCCATCGTCATCACGATGTTGCCGGGCGGGAGTTCACCCTGACCATCGGTATTATTGCGTGTGTCGAGCGTGTCTTGATTACTGGCAATATCAATTGTGCCATTGGCGTTGGGTACGGCAATCCAGGTATCAGGATAATTAAACGAAAAATCCTGATCCTGTCCATACGTTGCGTCGAAGTTCAGCGGCGCGTCCGCCTGTTCATCAGCGCCGCCACAGGCCGCCAGCAGCAGCACCAGCGGGAGAATAATCCATTGGCGCATTGTCAACTCCTTATTGTGCAATGCTCATGTGCTCATGATAGCCCTGAAATGCGTTACAAGCCACTGATGAAATTTGTCTGCATTCGGCGCTGCTTCTGTTATAATACAGCCAATTGCACGTTAAAGAGAGTCAATCACCAATGAAGAAGCTACGGGTACTCGAACTCAGCGGCACGCATTATGACATGGGCTATCAACATGGCCTCGCCTATAAAGACGATATTATCGCATTTACAGAAGAGCGCATCGAACTCTCGCGCGATCCGAACTGGTCGGGGCCGGGTGTGAGCACCCGTGATGTGCTGGCATTGGCAGAAGCCTGTGTGGATTTTCATCAACAATATGCGCCGGATTTGATGGACGAATTGCGCGGCACGGCGGATGCGACGGGTTTGAGTATGGTCGATCTGGTGGTGGTCAATGGCTTTACCGATTTTGTGGATGTGGTCGCGGCGGCAAACGATGTGGCTACGAAGATGCCCGCGCCTCATACAGCCGACAACTGCACGGCATTCATTGTCCCCAACAGCGCGGCGGCAGATGGACGTGGTTTCTTCGGGCAAACGTGGGATATGCACGACTCCGCCACGCCGTATGTGATTTTGTTGAAGGGCAGTCCACGGGGCAAACCTGCCTTTATCGCCTTCACGATTACTGGTTGTGTGGGCATGATTGGGATGAATGACGCTGGAATCGCGGTGGGGATTAATAATCTGACCGCTGCGGATGGGCGTCCGGGAGTGACGTGGCCTTTTGTCGTGCGGAAGGCATTGGAACAGACTAACATCGCCGACGCGCTGGCTTGTATCACCGATGCACCGCTGGCAGGCGCACACAACTATTTACTCGCCGATAGTCATGGGCACGGTTATAACATCGAAGCGATGGCGACCTATCATGAAATCACCGAAGTGCGCGACCACAGCGTCGTCCACACCAACCACTGCACCCATCCCCGCACCTTATCGCTGGAACGTCCCCGTTTGCCCGATTCGCAGGCCAGTTCAGAAGGGCGGCTCAATCGTGCGCGGGAATTATTGGAACATGGCAGCATCACGCTGGACGATCTCATCGCCCTCACACGCGACCAGAATGGTATCGGCAATATCTGTGTGATACCCGAAGCGCCTAAATTTGTTGCGACGTGTGGCGCGGCGATTATGCGCCCGCAAACGCGCGAGTTCTGGGCGGTCTGGGGGTTGCCAACCGAGAGCGATTACGAACGTTTCACCATAGGATGAAAATAGCCGCTGGCGAAGGGCAAAGATTCAACGCAAAGGCGCAGCGTGGTTAGGGCGGAACGGCTGCCGTCCGGCTGGCTCGTTCCTGTTTTTGCCAGTGCTATTGTTGACCGACTGGTGCGATGGTGGCGGTGGGTGGCGCGCCACCGCTATCAGCAGTCGGTTGACCGACTTCCTGCGTGGTGACGACACCCGGCGCGGTCGTGAGTTGCAGGCAGGCGGTTTGTGCCGTGTTGCGCTTGCCTGTCGTCTCGGCGTCTGCGCCGCGCAGGGCAATCGCCGCGTCATATTGAACCACCGCCATGCACGGTTCATTTCCCGCTGCCAGCGCATCGGCATAGGCAATTGTCTGACGATAGAGTTGGCGTCCGGCTTCGCCATTCATGTAATCAGGTGAAAATTGCACCACCTGCCGCAGCAACCGAATCGCTTCGGGAAAGTTGATATTGAGGGCGCGCTGGGCATCAAGCCATAGTTGAGCGACAGTGCGCTCAAAACCAAGTTCACCGACGGGTCGGATGGCCTCTGCCCGGTCTGTCAGGACAATGGCCCGCGCCAAATTTTCACCATTGCGATAGAGTTGCAGCGCCCGTTCGGTGAGCGCGCGATACAGCAGGTCTTCGACCACTGCCGGACGGAAAGTGGGGTCGATGGAGATAATCGCATCCAGCGTGCTAATCGCGTCTTCCCACGCATTGGACTGGATGTATGCCTGTGCCTCTTGCAGCAGTGATTCGGTATTGAAGGCGCTGTCGGTTGTGGCGACCACTTCTGTCGTTGGCGTCGCGGTCACGTCAGTTGTGGGTGTGAGGGTCGCCGTTGCAGTGGGTGTATCAGTCGCGGTTGGCAGTACCTCGAAATAGAGGGCCGTCGCTGTTGGGATGTAGGGAATGACACAGGGCACAGGGGGAGTTTGTGTGAGCAGGCTTTCCATACGCACTTGCAGCAGGACGGTATTGCCGGAACGCACTTCACTTTCGAGGCGGGCGCATTGTTCGGCATTGAAGCGTTCCTGCGTCGCCGTCGCACCCGCGCGCACCACCTGCTGTCCCGATGACCATCCGGCAAGCGCCGCGAAAATCACGATCACGACTGCAAACACCGCAACCACCAGCAAAACCAGTGACCAGACCAGACATCCGGGGCCGCCCGGCTCTAAATCGTCATCGGGTGAATAGGCGGCTGCTTCTTGTGTGGAAGATGCTGGTTGTTTGGCGCGGCGTGGTGAATGTGGTTGTGTATCATCAAGCTCAGGCATAGTACCCCTGACAATTTTCTGGTGAATAGGCAAACGCGCCGTATTATAGCGGAGGGCATACGGCCTGTATAGCGACGCTTAACCTACGCTGTTTGTGATAAGCAGGTTCGTGGCGGTGATGCGTTTCGACAATTTCTGATGCAATTCTGACTTGCACATACCCCATAGGGTATATTATCCTGAATACAGTTCATATACCCGGTGGGGTATATTGATAACATTTTCCTACAGGTTACGCCTCGTTTGAAAGGAGGCATGTCATGACTGCACATATTCATAATCATCACGACCATACCCATGCTCAGAACAATCAGCAGCAGGCAAAATCCATTACTCATGATCACCACAATCATTCTGGCGGGATGCACGAAGGCCACGCGACGCTGATGCGGAATCGATTCTGGGTATCACTGGCGCTGACTATCCCGGTATTGCTCTATTCGGAGACGGTTCAGGTTTGGCTTAATTTCACACCGCCTGCATTTCCCGGTAGTGAATGGGTTGCGCCCGTACTCAGCACGCTCATTTTCATTTTCGGCGGGTTGGTGTTTCTGAATATGGCAAAATGGGAATTGCAGCAGCGCCAACCCGGTATGATGACACTGATTTCCATCGCCATTACTACGGCCTATGTCTACAGCATGGCGCTCACGCTGCTCAATATTGAAGGTGAGGGCTTCTTCTGGGAATTAGCGACCCTCATTGATGTGATGCTGCTCGGACATTGGGTGGAGATGCGAAGTGTCGGGCAGGCACAGGGCGCGCTCAAGGAATTGGCGAAACTGTTGCCAGATGAAGCCGAGCGTATCCTGGATGATGGGCGTACTGAAACCGTGTCTATCCGTGACTTGAAAACAGGTGATCGTATCCTCGTCCGTCCCGGTGGCAGCATTCCAGCCGATGGCGTGATTTATGAAGGCGATAGCGCGGTCAATGAATCTATGATTACAGGAGAAAGCAAACCTGTAAGCAAACACGTTGATGATAAGGTCATCGGTGGCACAATTAATGAAAGTGGGTCGCTCCGCATAGAAATTCAGGCCACAGGAGACGAAACCGCGCTGGCGGGCATCATGCGACTGGTGGAAGAAGCGCAGCAGAGCAAATCGCGCGCGCAATCATTGGCACAACGCGCCGCCTTCTATCTAACGCTTATCGCGATTGCCGCGGGTGGCGTGACCCTGCTGGCGTGGCTGCTGCTGACAGGGGATGTGCCGCAGGCTGTCCGCCGAACGGTAACCGTACTGGTGATTGCTTGTCCTCACGCTTTGGGATTGGCTGTCCCGCTGGTCATTTCAATTTCGACCACCCTATCGGCCCGCAATGGTCTGCTGGTGCGGCAGCGGATGGCGCTCGAAAGTGCCCGAAAGCTGAATTACGTCATCTTCGATAAAACCGGCACGCTGACTAAGGGCGAACAAGGAGTCGTCGGAATAGCAACCACCGCTATCGACGATAATACCGCGCTCCGTATTGCCGCAGCGGTTGAAGGCGATAGCGAACATCCCATTGCGAGGGCGATACGCACCCGGGCTGATGAAACCGGATTGCAACCCGCCAAAGCGCAAAACTTTAACAGCATTGCCGGACGCGGTGTACAAGCGGATGTGGACGACACAACCTATTATCTTGGCGGCCCGCGATTGCTGGAAGCGATGCGTTGGACAGTGCCAGATGCCTTACAAACCGCCCGCAGCCAGGCCGAATCTTCGGGGCAGTCTGTGATTTATCTGGCGACAGAAGAAAAGGGCGTGGTGGCCCTATTTGCGATTGCCGATGTCATCCGCGAGGAGAGTAAGCCGGCAATAGATCGTTTGCACGCGCAGGGTATTAAGGTCGCGATGATGACGGGTGATAGTGAAGCCGTTGCCCGTGCCGTTGCCGAAACATTGCAAATCGACACCTATTTTGCGGAAGTGCTGCCCGAACATAAAGCCGAGAAGGTCAAATCGCTGCAAGCAGACGGCAGCATCGTGGCAATGGTGGGCGATGGTGTGAACGATGCGCCTGCACTCACACAGGCCGATGTCGGCATTGCCATTGGCGCGGGTACAGATGTGGCGATAGAGAGCGCCGGGATTATCCTCGTGCGTTCCGACCCGATGGACATCGCCAAAATCATCACCTTAAGTCAGGCGACATACCGCAAAACGATTCAAAATCTGGTATGGGCAACGGGTTATAACGTCATTGCTATTCCGCTGGCGATGGGAGTCCTTGCCCCAATCGGAGTCATCCTACCTCCGGCGGTGGGCGCGGCGGTGATGTCGGTCAGCACGATTGTCGTCGCCATTAACGCGATGCTGCTGCGCCGGTTGAATTTGCAGGTTGCATGATTGCGCGGGTGTGTGCTTAGGGTGAGTGAAGAAGCCGGGGCGCTCACCCTATTTCCTGTTGATGTTCAGAATAAAAATGCGCCCATGCTTCGGCAAAGTCATCCCGATTGAAAATGACATCGGGGCTGGGCGCGGGCAGGGCTGCCATGTCGCTTTGAATATATTCTTCGAGCACCGTTTGCACAAAATAGACCATCTCATTGGCTTCGTAACTGGCGTTATAGCGATGCGACAACCAGCCCAGTCCATACAATGTCGCGACTGTACCCGTGATGACAGCGGGCGACCAGGGCATGAACACGACGATAGAAGTCATGAAGGTCGGCAAGAAGAAGGCGCTGATGAGATAAAAGATGCGGATATGGATGCGGAGGTTGAGACGGGTGGTATCGTCGTCCAGCGGAGTCAATCTGGCATTCATAATGGCGGAGGCCGATGTGCGCCGTCGATAGTGCCACATCACTTTGCTGGTCGTGGTCATGTGGAAGCCATCGGTCACCAGTCGTAATTGATAGCGGCGTCCGCTGGCATAGAGATTGCGTAAATGTAAACGGTGGACGCTGGGTTTGGCGGCGAGCGCCAGCACCTGTACGCATAATGAGGGCGTTGCATTTACCACGATGACGACTTCAGGATAGACGTACCACAACAATCTGGCAAACGGCTGCCACACAACCCATCCCAAACGCTTGCCCACAGCACGCAGCATGAAAACAGCACTCTCCAATAGCCTACATCATGATTGTAGCACTATCGGCCTGTTTGCCAACCTGTGTTAACTGAAGCGCATCGCGCGCACGATGATCCGTTCGAGATAGGAGTCCTGGAAGAAGTTGTAACTGCCGCAGGTGATGATCGTAATCATATCTTCATTGGACGGATGCAGCGGCGTGAGGTCGTCGGGCGTGGTGCGCCCAACCATGTTGACGTAATATGTCCACGTTTCGTCCCCCCGCTGGATTTGGATGGGGTCGCCGACCTGTACTTCCTGGAGCGTGGCGAATACACCGGGGCTTCCGTCCGCCATTTCGACATGACCGGATAGCACAATATTCCCCGGTTCGCCCGGTGCGGCTGTGCCCTGTAGATGTCCCACATTTGTCCCTAGTTGGCTCACATCCCAACTGACACCATCCAGATAGACATCGACAATTGGGGTATAAACGGCAATCGTCGGGATGGAGATGTGCATAGGGTCGGGAAACATCCCGGCAACAGTGCTGGCGTCATCGGTATTCGACGACACATTGCCCGGTGCGTCGGGTTCGAGGCTCACATTTTGCCCGCTGGTATTGGGCGTGACTGTTGCCGGTATAGTCGGCGCTGCTGGTGCGTTCCGCAAGGTGTCAAAGACAAAATAACCAATGCCAGCGACAAGGCCAAGAATGATGAGTGGGCGAATGGGCAAACCGGAACGTCGTCGATACATAGGGCTGATTTTTCGTTTAATCGCTATCGATTATTCATTATAGCGTTGGACAACCGTCAGGTGGATTGTCATATCTGAAAAAATTCTGAATTTTGTATAGTGTGTTTGGGCGTGTCGCAAAAATCTGAATACAGTCTGAAATGTGCTGCCCTTTTGTGTGAATTGAGAAGCGTGTAGGCTATGGTCTATGGCTTATACGATAGAAACGATTCAAGCAAATATATATTACGTCACGCTAACGGGTCGGGTCACACCAGCAGAATTTAGTGAATTGACGGCGGCGCGCGTGGCACTCGTACAAACCCACAAGGCGACGGCCTATCTCATCATTATTGATTTGCGGCGCGCGGTATTTCCGATTCTGGACTTCGGGGTCGTGCGGCAGGCTGCGGAGGTCGATGCGGGTTTGAAACGGGTGCTGGTCGTGGGTAAACCGATGCTGGCGCGGCTTGCAAAGACGGTGTTGAAATATGTGAGTCGGATTCAATTCGAGACCTGCGCCACCCGTGAAGATGCCATTGCCCGCGCACAGCTACTGGCAAGCCAGCAATTGGAAAATCGCTAAAGCCTGCGTTCGGGACTATTTCGATGACTGACGCTGGCTATACCGCAGCACGCGCTCGATTTGGCGTCCCACCTGTTCGGCCTGTTCGTGGAGGTTAAGCGCGGCAAAGAGTTGCTGGGCGGTGTTATAATGCCCGATAGCTTGATCATAGTGTTCCATCGTCGCCAACACATTACCGATGCTCCGCAGCAGTTCGGCCTCGCTGTTATGATCGCCGAGTTCGCGGGCATAGCTCATCGTGAGTTGATAGTAATCAAGGGCCGATTGCAGCAGTTCTTCTGAACCGGGCAGTGGTTTGGATTGGCGACCGATTTCGGCATAAATATTGCCAATAATACCCAGTCGCAGGGCCAGGCCCTGTTTATCGCCCAATTCCTCATAAATGGCGACGGACTCCAGATAATATTTGAGCGCATTCGGGAAATCTCTGGCGGCCATATAACTGTTGCCCAGATTGCCCAACCGCTGGGCGAGACCCCGACGGTCATTGAGTTGGCGGGCGATTTCTACGGATTGGGCGTGGAGTTGGATGGCCTGTTCATAGGCTTTCAGATCATCATGCACCAGACCGAGATTGCCGAGCCAGATACCGCGTCCGCGCACGTCGCCAATTTCCTGTGCAATCAGCAGCGCCTGATTAAGAAAACGAATGGCATCATCATGCCGACCCAACTCGCGCAGAATATTACCCATATTGCCCAGCAGACCATCTTCGGTCAGGCGGTCCCCTTCTTCGCGTGCCCGCAGTAAGGCCACTTCAAAGCATTCCAGCGCCTTATCGGGTTTATTGAGGCGATGATAAATCAGCGCCAGATTGCCCAGATGCCGCCCCTGTAGGCCGGTGTCACCATGTTCGGCGGCGAGGTCGGCAGCGCGCTGGAGATAGACGGTTGCCGTTTCAAAATCTTGATTTTGCAGGGCGTCGCGCACCTGCCGCAAGATTTGGCTTTGTTCAATGAGATGACTCATGCGTCCTGTCCTTCATTAATCAGATCGTATCCACGAACGCGCCAATCGAACAATAATTAACAAGGCAGTTAGCGCAACGATGGCCTGTCCAATCCATGCCCGGTCAGATGCGATGGTGGGCAACTGGAGCGGGTCGTCCGTCAAATCAAAGCGCACGACGGTAAATTCGTCGGCAACATCTGCCAGCGTGCTCATGTTAATGGTATCGGCGCTGCTCATCCACGCCATGACTTGATTATAGAGGGGCGAATGGCGTCTGAACATATACAGGGCGCGCATGGCTTCTGCCGGGTCATCGACTACCGATGCGACTGCGGTACGGGCTTCGCTGCCCCGCCGGACAGTGACATGGGGGTCTTGCAGGATGTTTTGATACCAATCGGCGCGCGTCCCCCACATCGAAAACACATACAGTCTGCTGCCATGCCGCCGATATTCCAGTACCGTATGACGCGGTTTGTGCGATTTGCGCCCACAGGTCGTCAGTACCATAAAGGGTAGATTGCGGATAACCCGTCCCCAGCCCAACCGATACATCCATAATGGCATTCGCATCATGGTTCGCAGCATTCTGGATTGATGGGTGATGCGCGCAGGTGGTTTGTGTTCTATCGCCTTATTCATGAGTTTTATTGTGCATGTAATTTTGCAATGTCATAGTCCAGTATACTGCATTCTAAGGGCATACGCCGCCTGATTATAAAAAGTTGCAAAATCTCCACCCGATGCAAATTGAGTCGTGTTAGAATGCGTGCATACAATAGAGGACATTCCACCCAGAGGCTGTCGTGTATGTATGGCTATGCCCCGCCTAAAGTGCGTTATCAGGCGCGTGTCGTCGAAATCGTCGTCGCGGGTTTGTACGGGGCGGGCAAGTCGCGATTTATCAAGACCGTCAGCCAGTATACGGACTGGGAATCCAAACGCAGGCCTGGTCGTGGCTGGTACTTTGGACGTGTGCGTGTTAATCGCAGCCTCATTCTCCACTTTCTTGAACCGCCTACTGAACGTCAATTCGATTTTATCTGGATGCGCGAACAAATCTTAAAGTCGGACGCGATGGGTTATATCCTCCTGCTGGATAGCACGCGGCCTAAGACATTCGGACAGTTTCTCACCGTGTTATACAGTGTGCGGGGTTATCGTCCTGATACGCCGTGTGTGGTCGCCGCGAATAAACAAGATCACTATCGGGCGTGGAGCGCGGACGATATTCAACTTGGACTCGGCATCACCAAAGACATCCCCGTGCTGCCCTGTGACGCCCGTAAGCTCAGTTCAGTCAAAGATGTGGTCTTGAATCTGTTGTATCGCGTCCCACAGATATAATCGGCATGTTTCCAGTTCGCCAATAGAATACCCATGACAAATCCGGCTGCCTGCGTTATTGTAAATGGCGATATGACCACCCATTTCCTTAGAGTCACCCATCCATGACGAAGACCGATATTAAACAAGCTGTGCAAAAGCAGTTCGGCAATGTTGCCGCCAATTACAGTATCAGCAGTGTCCATGCGAAAGGGGAAGACCTGCCCAAACTGGTCGCGGCGGCTGAACTCACCGGCAGTGAGCAGGTTCTTGATGCGGGCTGCGGCGCGGGGCATACGGCGTTGGCCTGTGCGCCGCATGTGGCGCATGTGACGGCGTGCGATTTTACACCTGCGATGCTGGAACAGGTCGAGAAACTCGCTGCTGACCGGGGTATTACCAATCTCACGACTTTGCCCAGCGATGTTGAAGCATTGCAAGCGGACGATGCACACTTTGACCGGGTGGTGTCGCGGTATAGTGCTCATCATTGGCCTCATCCGCAAGCGGCGCTGCATGAATTTTCGCGCGTCTTGAAACCGGGGGGCATATGTGTTTTGAGTGATATTGTTGCGCCGGATGACCCCACACAGGACACATTTTTGCAAACACTGGAACTGCTGCGTGACCCCTCACACGTCCGTGACCATCACATTGCCCAATGGGAGGCGATGTTTCGTGCGGCGGGTTTTGTGCCAGAAGTCGTGTTTACCTGGGATGTGCGGTTGGATTTTGAAGAATGGGTGAAACGTATGGCGACGCCTAAACTCAATGTCTCGATGCTGCGGGTGTTGTTTGATGGCGCGCCGGACAGTATACGCGCGGCCTTCAAAATCGAACCCGACTATACCTTTACGATTCCCGGCGCGCTCATTCGCGGACGTTTAGCGCCCTGACGAAAAGGACACAGCATGACCAGGACCCTCATCCTCAATATTCCAGCACAGGGGCATGTCAATCCGTCGCTGCCGGTGGTGGCAGAACTGGTGCAGCGTGGCGAGGAGGTGGTCTACGTCACTACGGAGGAATACCGCGCACAAGTGGAAGTCACCGGGGCGCGAGTCGTGGCCTATCCGCCGATTCCAGAGCTGGTGCGGCTAACGGAACATGCGTCGGACAATATCCCGCTGAATATGGTCGGTCTGGTCGAAATGGGTGAGCGTTTGCTGCCTTTCACACGCGATCTATTGCAACAAGAAAAACCCGACTATCTCATTTATGACAGCCTTGCCGGATGGGGGTTGATGGCGGCGCGTTCGCATCCATTGCCAACCGTGTCATTGATTGTGACATTTGCTATCAACATGAAGGCGCTGCCGCCGATGTCGCTAGGGGCGCTGCTGCATACGGGTTTCCAGATGTTACAGGTCGTTCCGCGCTATTTACGCACGGCGCGCCGTATCAAACGCACGTATGGCGTGAAAAGTGTCGGCTTGATGGAAGCGGTGATGAGTCTGGCACAGTTAAATATTGTATTCACATCCAGTGCGTTTCAACCGGGCGCGGACAGTTTTGGCGATACGTTTAAATTCGTCGGCCCGGCGCTGAATCTGCGTCCGAAG
>CAZTLI010000058.1:3509-17830 GCA_964614375.1 uncultured Anaerolineaceae bacterium | reverse complement strand
CTGGATAATCCCACCAACTTTATCGCGGTGGGGCGCGCCAATGGCATATCGCTGCGGGTGGGTCCGGTCACTGTGCCGCGAACCGGGCGTTATCTACTCATCCTGACGGATTTATCCACCGATGCGCTGCCGATGGGGAATTTCGCCTTCGCCGTCATTAATGCCACCAACACGACGGTGACCTCGACGTTGATGATAGACCCGGTGACATCGCAAGTGGTGCTGGGTGCGCCTGCCGAACCGACACCCGACCCCAGCGGTCAGGTCGGTTCACCGGGCGGGCAACCAACTATTAGTTGTCCATCCATTTCCTTCACCTGTAATCAGTTGTTTACGTGTGAAGAAGCGCGCGCCTGTTTGTTCGAGGGCAATACCTCGCTCGATCCCGATGGCAATGGCGTGCCCTGTCAGGAAACGTTGTGCAGCGCGGAACTCTAGCACCCCAAGATCACTGGAAAACAAAATCCCCCTCAAGCAGGGGGACTTTTTTTATCCAGTACAGATGCTAAACGGTTAGCGCGAAAGCTGGTTGAGGATCTCGTTGGCGGTGTCAAAGGCGTTAGTCGCGGCCTGCGCTATAGCGATGCCATTGGCAAGGTTCGTGGTGAGCGTGCCATCTATACACGAGGTGCGGAATAACGACCAGCCATCACGCAGCAGATTGAGTCCGATATTCACATTTTCAGCCGCATCACCGAGTTCGGGCGCGACGAGGGCGATTTCGGGCGGCAGATTATAGGCGGGTGGGATTTCTTCGGGCGGGCGATTACACCCATCGGTATCGCCTGCCGTGGAGAGGTCTGTCCAATACTGGTTGAGGATGGTATTCGCCCCACGTACCCCATTCACCTCATCAATCACAAAGCGAATCCCCGAAATGTGCGAGCGTATAGTCGCCGGGTCTAGCGTTGGCGTAAAAGTGGGCGTAATTGTCTCGCTCGGCGTAACCGTGGGTTCGTCCGGTTCGGGTGGGGGTGTCGGTGTAAAGCGGAGCGAGGGGTCATTCAGCAATTGCGGCGCATCCACAATCCCACGCTGAATATCGACAATCGTTTGGGCATTGGTCGTGGCGACATCACCCGCAATCGGCGCGCCCCCTTCGGCACAGGCGGCGTTAAAAGGCGCTTGCGCGTCTAATAAACGTCCCCGCGCTGCATTCAGCCGATCAATGACGCTGACTAAGGCCGGATAATCGACAATGACACTTGCGGGAAGTTCTATCGCAGCTGGATTTGTCAGTTGAATTGTGCAGTCTACGTTTTGCCCCGCGGCCACCGCTTGATACTGCTGACCGAGCAGAGTCGCGTCATTATTGAGGTTTGACCACATCAGATTGGCGTCGGCAATCAAGGAAGTCATGTCGAAAGGGGTTGCCTGACCCAGCGCGATTTCGGTCGGGATGACGATTGTGCCGCCGGGCGCTGCCGCATTGCCCGATGGCAGTATGAGGCCAATCAACAGTAGAACCACAAATACGCCGAGTAATGCCCCATTGATTCGCAGCAGCGCCGATGTATTTAAGCCAGACCGTTTGCCGAACTTGCCATTGTTGACGATACCTTCCAATAAGGTCATCGCCTCGTCACGGTCTTCAGCATCGCCTTTCAGGGCATTATCGAGCGCCTTGAATTGCCCTAGCGCATATTCAGCAGCAGCGCGCACATCTTTGTTGCGATCTTTACGATACACATTCACCAGCGAGGTAATCGCTTTGGGTTCGCCCGATTCGCCGAGCCAATACGCGGCCTCGCGCCGTTGAGCCGATGGCAATTTGGCCGTCAACAGGGTTTTGATGCGTTTATTGACTTCGGCATTGAAGCGGGCTACTTTCTGGGCAGATGATTCGGCTTTGGCTCGCGGCTTTGGCGCAGGTGCATCATCGTCATCCTCTGTGAGACCGCTGAAGTCGTCACCCGAACCAAAAAGGGCATCATCATCGTCGTCAAAATCAAAGTCATCATCAAATTCAAGATCACTCATATTTATGTCCGTTCTGACAGTGCGCCGACTACGTGCCCCTATGATACGCTATCCACTGCATAAAGAAAAGTCATGCGTCGCCTGGCCCATTTGCGGTATAATTGGACTTATTGGTATGCAATGGACTTAAAGTTGGTCTATTGGATATGGTGCAATCTATAATGAGGACAAATTGATTAATGTCGATATATGACTTACCGGGAGAAATGGGTTATGGTGAGTGTTAGCCCCTCAAGCCTGTCGATTAACCTTGACCGCGACGGTGAAGAGCCAATTTATCGCCAGCTTATCCGTAATGTAAAAATGCAAATTGAAAGCGGGTCGCTTAACGCGGGGACACGCCTGCCCGCGAGTCGTGATCTGGCGCGTCAATTGAATATTAGCCGGATTAGTGTCGTCAATGCCTACGCTGAATTGCGTGCCGAGGGTTATCTGAGTGCCCATGCCGGACGTGGGACATTTGTCGCCAAAGAAGCGACCACCGGCAATGGACATGCGGCGGTCGCTGAAATCAACGAAGATACAACCACGCCAGACCGTTCACTGCGCGATATGATGCGTCTGGCACGGCGTCCGGGTGTGATTAATTTCAGTCAGGGTGCGCCGCCGTCGGAATTTTTCCCGGTGCATCATGTGCGGGATGCGCTGAATGCGGTGCTGGATCGGGATGGCGCACAGGTATTGGCCTACGAAGAACCCCAGGGTTATGCACCCCTGCGAGTCGCGGTGCGCGATTATGTCAGCGCGCTGGGTATTCGCTGTCATGCCGATCAGGTGATGATTACGGGTGGCGCCCAGCAAGCCCTCGATATGGTGATTCAGTCGGTTTTGACGGATGGGGATATGATTGTCACGTCTAACCCGACCTATCTCGGTTTGCTGGATATTGCACGCACACGCCGGATGCAGGTACATGGCATTCCTACGGACGAAGATGGAATGCGTATCGACTTGCTGGAAAATTACCTGCTGGAAAATGCGCCCAATATGATTTACGTCATGCCCAGCTTCCAGAATCCCACAGGCGCGACCATGCCGCTGCATCGGCGCCGGCAGTTGTTGAATCTGGCGCAGGAACATCATATTCCAGTGCTCGAAGACGGTGTGTACCATGAAATGCGCTTTGAAGGCGATACCCTGCCGCCATTGAAAGCATTAGACGAAACAGGTGTCGTCCTGCATGTGAGCGCGTTCACCAAGATGATGCTGCCCGGACTGCGGATCGGTTATATCATCGCAGATAGCAAGCATTTTGAACGGCTCGTCCGTGTCAAACAGGCGGCTGATATTTCCACACCGGGTCTGAACCAACGCGCGGTGCATTGGATGCTGGAACGCGGTGTATTGGCCCACCAGCTCGAAAGCAATAATGCCGAACTGCGCCGCCGCCGCGATGTGGCTTTATCCGCCGCCGCGAAATACTTCCCACCGGGGACCCATTGGCGCGTTCCCCAGGGCGGGATGTACCTGTGGGTGGAACTCCCGCGGAGCGGGCCAACCGCGTCTGAACTGTTCATCACGGCGATTCAGATGGATGTGGCCTATGCGATTGGCAATCTGTTTTATACCAATAACTGCGGCAGTTATCGCATCCGCTTGAATTATGGTATTCACCAGCCGGACATCATCTACGAAGGTTTCAGACGATTGGGGCGCGCGTGGCGTGAACTGGCCTGTGACTATGCCGATATACAGAAAGCGCCGATTTTCTAACGCAGTCTGACTCAGCACACATAGCGATGCCCAGGGCGCGGCGATTGGTCGTGCCCTGTTTTTTTTGCCGCCTATCACCCTTCATCCGTGAGCAATATCACATACTCAACAATCACCGTCCGTCACGCCACAGAATCGGCTATAATTTGTGTAGAATAGCTAATTATCTATAGGTAAAACGCACAAGTTGGACATGAGCGAAGGAGTAGGACAGGCATGAGTCGCACACGGGTTATCATTATGGGCGCTGCGGGGCGCGATTTTCACAACTTCAACACTGTTTTTCGCGATAACGAGCAATATGAGGTGGTAGCCTTCACCGCTACGCAAATTCCGGGCATCGAAGGTCGGGTGTATCCTGATGTACTGGCGGGAAAGCTGTATCCTGATGGCATTCCCATCTACGATGAAGCCGACCTCACGCGCCTGATTAAAGACTGTGCGATTGATGAGGTGGTGTTTTCCTACAGCGACGTGTCGCATGAATATGTGATGCACAAAGCGGCGCAGGTCAATGCGGCGGGCGCGGACTTTCGTCTCTTGGGTCTGAAAAAAACACAGATTCACAGCACAAAACCGGTAGTAGCCGTCTGTGCGGTGCGGACGGGCAGCGGCAAGAGCCAGACCTCGCGCGCGGTGGTCGCGTCGCTGCAATCAATGGGGCACACTGTCGTGGCGGTGCGCCATCCTATGCCCTATGGCAATCTGGCGGCGCAGGCGGTACAGCGTTTTGCCGAGTATGATGATCTGGACGAATACGACTGCACGATTGAAGAACGTGAAGAATACGAGCCGTATATTGACCGGGGCGCGGTGATTTATGCCGGTGTCGATTATGAGGCGATTTTACGCAAAGCCGAAGCCGAAGCGGACATGATTGTCTGGGACGGCGGCAATAACGATATGTCATTCTATAAAGCCGATTTGTACATTACGGTTGTTGACCCGCATCGTCCCGGTCACGAACTGACCTACTATCCCGGCGAGACCAACTTGCGGATGGCGGATGTCGTCATCATCAATAAAGTCGATACAGCGGATTATGCCAGTGTGCTGAAGGTGCGTGACAATATCTATCGTGTGAATCCGGGCGCGACCATCCTCGAAGCCGCGTCACCGATTCAGGTTGATGCCCCAGCGCAGATAACAGGTAAGCGTGTACTGGTGATTGAAGATGGCCCCACACTGACACATGGCGAAATGGCCTATGGTTCGGGGGTGGTTGCGGCGCAGCGTTTCGGCGCAGCGGAGATTGTCGATCCGCGTCCGTATGCGGTTGGCTCGATTGTCGATACCTATCGCAAGTACCCCTCAACCGGTGCGGTGCTCCCGGCGATGGGTTATGGCGATAAACAGATGCGCGAACTGGAAACGACGATTAACAACGCCGCTGTAGACCTCGTGCTGGTCGCGACCCCTATTGACCTGACTCGTGTCATCACGGTGCAAAAGCCGATGGTGCGCGTTCACTATAGTCTGCAAATCATCGGGCAACCCACGCTAGATGATGTGTTGCGTGCCAGATTCGGCACATAACAGGCAGCAACATAGACGTTGTGAGAATGGGGTTGGTGCTGCCAGCCCTATTTTGTTCTGAGGCGCATGAAATCCGCTTGACAATTACCCTGAATTGGTATTATATTGTGACTGAGTAGTCATATGACTGAATGGTCACATTTACCATGCCGAAAGCCACCTTCTTCAATTTACCCGATGATAAACGCCAGCAAGTCATAGATGCCGCGATAGACGAATTTGCTCAACAGGGTTATGAAGCCGCGTCGATTTCGCGCCTGGTCGTGAAAGCGGGTATCGCCAAAGGCAGTTTTTACCAGTATTTCGAGGACAAGGCCGACCTCTTTCACCACTTGCTAGAAGTAGCTGGTGA
Organism: uncultured Anaerolineaceae bacterium; assembly: GCA_964614375.1. Lineage (GTDB taxonomy): Bacteria > Chloroflexota > Anaerolineae > Aggregatilineales > Phototrophicaceae > CAZTLI01. Next base: position 12,249 of record CAZTLI010000058.1, on the reverse strand, counting down.
AGAAAAAGCACAATTTTTAGCCGCGCCGCCACAGGCCGATTTGCCGCCGTTTGCCTATTTGCGCTGGCTGCTGCGCGGGAATGTGCATTTTGAGGTGAGCAATCCCCAACTCGCGAAATTGGCTGCCAGCGCGATGAATGGGGATGCGCCGGGTGGGTCGGACTTTCAAAGGCAGATACAAGCCGCAAGTGACCGCTTCTATCGCGACCTATTGGAACGGGGGGTGCAATCAGGCCAGCTTGACCCCGACCTGAATATCGACATGGCGACATTTATCTTCTCGGCGACTTCGCTCAAAATCGCGCAGTACATTTTAGCGCATGTGGATATACAACCGGATGAGCTGGTCTATGGCACACAGCACACGCGCCATACAGATGCAATCGAGGCGATATATGACGCCTTTTTACATATCTTAGAATACGGCATGGGCAAACGATAGAGACCCATCAGGGAGACACCATGAACAAGAAAACGATCATCATCACGGGCAGCAATTCCGGGATTGGTTTACGGGCAGCGACAGGTCTGGCTGAACAGGGGCACACCGTCGTCATGATGTGCCGCAGTCGGGCGCGTGGTGAAGCCGCGCGCGACAAGATCGTCGCACAAACGGGTCATGACAAGGTTGATCTCATTATCGCGGATATGGCGTCGCAGCAGTCGGTGCGGGATGCGGTGGCGGAATTTCTCAGTCGGCATACGCGGCTCGACGCGCTTATTCACAACGCCGCCAACTTCGACATCACCATGAAGCAGCCCGAACTCACCGACGATGGCGTCGAGACCATCTTTGCGACCAATCATCTTGCGCCATTCCTGATGACCAACTTGCTGCTGGATACGCTCAAAGCCAGCGCGCCCACCCGCATCATCACGATTGCGTCAAAAGGGCTGCTGACCTATCCCTTCCTGAACATCGAATTCGATAACCTGAATGGTCAGAAGAAATTCGGTTCAACCCGCGCCTACTATCACTCCAAACTGGCGCAGGTCATGTTCACGCTGGATTTAGCCCAACGGCTCGATGGCACAGGCGTGACAATTAACTGCATCCGTGTGCCAGCCGTGCGCCTTGACGAAGGGCGTTATGACCACGTACCCGCATTTCTACGCGCAATTTATCAATTCAAGATGCGATTTTCGCTGTCGCCCGAAGCAATGGCAGAGGCGTATATCCGCATGGCGGTTGACCCTGAATTCGAGACGATCACTGGCGGTTATGTCGATGAAAATTGCAAGACCGTCGGCCTACCACGCAATGCCCACAACGACGCCGTTCGTCACCGCCTATGGGACGTGAGCGCAGAACTCACCCATCTGCGCGAGACAGTCCCCGCCTGAGCGAAAAAATCCCGCTTTACATCCGTGTGGCGGGACTCGTCTTGAACTGCGCTTTCAAGGTGATCGCGGACTTGCTGACCGCTGGTGTATGCGCCCGCCGCCTTGAACGCGGTCATCGTTTCATAGGATGCGAATTTCGACCATAGCGGCAGCTTGGGTTATACTGGTACTACCGCATAGCTATCGCTCAGCTTACGCAGGGTGATATTTATGTCGCAAGTCTGTAATGTTTAGGAGAATCTAATGATTCAACGTGATCGTGACGAGTATCGTAAACGATCAAAAAATCAATGGGAACAAACCGCTGCGGGCTGGCACAAATGGACGCCGCTGCTGGCGCAGTGGAGTGAACCATTGACCATGCAAATGTTCGCACTGGCGGGGATCACAGCGGGCAGCCATGTCTTAGATGTGGCATCCGGGGATGGCAGCCAGTCGATTAAAGCCGCACAGCGTGTCGGAGAAGGCGGTTATGTGCTGGCTACGGACATGGCTGAGAGCATGGTGGCCTACGCCGCCGAAGCTGCTAGCGAAGCCGGATTGACACAGATGGAAGTCCGCGTCATGGATGGTGAAAATCTGGCATTGGACGACCAAACTTTTGATGCGGTGATCTGTCAGATAAGTTTGATGTTGTTTGCGAATCCGCAAAAAGGGCTTTCTGAAGCCTATCGTGTATTGAAACCTGGCGGACGGTATGCCGCCATCGTGTTTACCACACCCGATAAATCACCCTGGTTAGCAATTCCGGCAAAAATCGCCCTGGAACATGCTAATCGCCCGATGCCTGCTCCCGGTTCACCCGGAATATTCGCGCTTGGCAATCAAGAACGTCTGGAAGGTCTCATGCGTGAAGCCGGGTTTACCGACATTGAAGCGCACACGGTGATGCACCCGATTGAATTGGAATCAGCAGCGGAGTGCAGTATGCTCGTCCGTGACAGTGCCGGGGCGATCAATGCAATACTCTCTGACCTGGATGAAAGCAGGCAGCAGGCGGCATGGGAAGCGATTGAGCGTGCATTGCGGCGTTTTGAGGGGGTAGATGGCTTCCGCGCCCCAACCGAGTTGCGGGTCGTCGCTGGCACGAAGGCAGCCTAAGCGGAGACCATTTCAAATTCCATGAACCATAAGTGGTGGAGCAGGCGCTCTGCCACTTCACTGCACGCCCGTAAACAGAGCATTCATCGTGGCGCGGCGGGACTTGAACCCGCGACCTTATGTTTTTCAGACAGACGCGCTATCCCCTGCGCTACATCCCCCATATCCAACGAATCACGTAAACGGAGACGGCGGGACTCGAACCCACATGCGCTTGTTCACCGCAGCGGTTTAGCAAACCGCCCCCTTACCCATTCGGGACACGTCTCCATAGGCAGGCAAAGAGTGTGTTCGGGACAAACCGTGCCAGTTGAGCCGCTGCCGCTTGCGAGACAGCACGCGAACCCGTACCCCATCCACAACAGCCCACCCGGACATCCTATCACAAGCTATCTTTAAATGTCAATAAGTATTTTGAGAGGTCAAATAGGGTCAACTAGTCGATATTATTCAGGCTAAGGGGAGACTCGACTGGAAATATTACGATTTTAATACAGAATTTAGGTTTCCTTTAGGCATTGCGCGTATATAATATGAAATGAATTAACTTTTATTCGATTATTCCTGATAAATCACATGGATTCACAAACACTTTTTAAGCAGGGCGTCGCTGCAATCCGCGATCAGAAAGACATGGACAGTGGGCGGCGGCTTTTGAGTCAGGCCTTGCGCCTTGACCCGCAGAATGACAAAGCGTGGCTGTGGTTATCGCGCACGGTGAACGATCCACAGAAGCAGTTGCAGTGTGTCGAGCGGGCATTGAAGATTAATCCCGCTAATCAGACAGCGATGCAGATGAAAGACCGTTACACGGCGGCGCTGCTAGGCCAGGACCCCCTCGTTGGCGAAACTGCGATCCAACAGCGCGTCACCCGTATGCAGAAGGTCTATTCCCCGCAAGAAATCGCCCGCATGGAATTGTTGATGAGCAAGGCCGAACGTCTGCAAAAATCAGGCGACATCGACAAGGCAATCGACCAGTGGGAAGAGGTTTTAAAGATTCAGCCCGACCATGAAACTGCCATTGCGAACGCGGTGCGTTATCTGGTCAAAGGTGGCTTTCATGACGATGCCAAAGACCTGATTGTCCGGGCTATCGAATCCGGTACAGAGTTTCCCGCAATCTATCTGACCGCTATCGACTTCGCCAAGCGCGACCAGGACCACCGCCGCATTGACGGCCTCATCGCGCAATTTGTGGCGCTGCCGGCTGTTTCCGCCGAAATGGTCGCCAAACAGGTTGATTATTACCGGGCATCGGGCAATTTTGACGAAGGCTTGCATGTGCTCGATATGGCGCTGGAGCGTCATCCCAACGATGCGGAACTGCTGCTGCGCGCGGGCAAAATTTATGACGAATTGGGGCGCACGCGCGAGGCAGCCCGCTTTTATAATCAGGCGGCACATGCGGGCGGCAAAGCGGCGAAAGAAGCCGATAAGCTCATGGCGGATTACAGCCCGGTAATTACCGACCGCGAACGGGGCAGCGTCGCCCTCGCATGGCGTGAAGCGGTTGGTTTCGCGCTGGTGTTGTTCATGATGGGCTTTCTCGATGCGGGTCTCGATTTCGCGGGGATGGGGTCACGCTGGCTGGGTATGGTCGTTGGGCTGCTCGGTGGTTATTTGCTGATTACCGCCACATCGTCCCCTCAGCAGCGCGGATTGGCGGGTTTGCTCGGCGGGACTGTGCCCGAAAAGCTCAAACATGGCGATGAGACCGACTTTCACGCGCGTGGACAAGCCCATCAAGACCCATCTGATTTACCGATGCTGCCGGTAGCCGTGCGGGTGGTGTTTGGTGTGCTGGGGGTAGCATTATTAATCGGCGCTTTCGCGATGGTCTTCAGCACGGCGCTCAATTTACTGGGTAATCCCATCGCGCCCTACATTCCATTGTTCTAGGCAGCCAGAGGGGAGTCTATTGTGCGCTGGATATTGATTTTACTGGCACTGGCTTTTCCGGCAGTTTTTTGCCGCTTGCTGGCGGGCACGACCATCGGCATCTTTGTCCTGCTCGAACTGGTGATTCTGCCGATTCTGCTGGCGTCTATCACCCTGCCATTCCCGCTGAAAGACACGGGCAGCGTTCGTTATAACTCTGTCCCGTGGATGACCATCACCCTGATACTGATTAATTCAATCGTCTTTTTCCTGTGGCAAGGGCGTTATTTCTTCGGGGCCATGTTCCCCGACCCGGAAAATATGGAAGCGGCATATACCGCCTTTTATGGTTTCGCCGACCAGATATGGACGTATGGCTTTCGCACCAGTTTTATATACGAGGGGGCCAGCATCGGCGCGTGGACGGCGTTCACCAGCATGTTCATGCATGGTGATCATCTCCACCTCATCGGCAACATGATTTACCTGTGGGCGTTTGGTCGGCGTCTGGAAGATGGTTGTGGCCCCTGGCGCTTCTTGCTGTTTTATCTGTTTTCGGGCTTAATTGCGACAGTCGGGTCGGCGCTGCTTAATCCACCTTCGACATTTGTAATGGAAACAGGTGAAACGCTGGTGTTAGATATTCCCGGGATTGGCGCAAGTGGTGCGATAGCGGGCGTGATGGGCGGCTATTTACTGTTGTTCCCCGGCGCACGAGTGACCTGTTTGTGGATCGTGGCGATTGTCTTACGCTTCCTCACCTGGCTGCCCCTGCGTCTGTTTACCAACGAAGGTGAATGGAAGTGGACGATTGATATTCCTGCCTGGATCATCTTGATATTCTTCGTGGTGGATAACCTGATTCCATCACTGGTCACGATTCAGGCGGCGCAGGGTGGCCCCGGCGTCAATACCATTGCCCATTTGACGGGCTTCCTTGGGGCGCTGGCGATCTTCTTCTTCGTTCGCAAAGACCTGCTCACACGCTACTTCGCCGGACGGCGTATCTAAAATTAAGGGCGATTCGCGAATCGCCCCAACAACAACCGCTTCGCGACCTTTGTGTCTTCGCGACTTTGCGTTTAACGTTTTTGCGGAACGCACTTTGCGAACCTTTGCGCCTTCCATCCTTTGCGTTTAACTATTTTTCATGCTTTTAACTGCAAGTGTTCCGTCAACCACGCCATGCGTTCTGTCGTGGCCTGTTCGTTGAGGCCGTGCCCTGCGGTGTACCAGCCCATCTGTTTTGGGTCATTCGCAGCGGCATAGAATGCGTCGGCGCGTTCTTTCGGCACATGCAAGTCATCGGTCGCGAATTGGAAGAAAATCGGCGCAGGCGCGAGATTGCCGATGTGTTCAATCGGATCATACGGCTGCATCTGCTGGATGAAATCGGCGCGCGCTGGCCCTTCGAGACGTGGATAATACAGATACCAGTCCGGGAAGCGCGGAGTCGCTGCCATGATGACGTAGTGAGTTGGACGCGAGTCGATGCTGCCTGTTAGGACGCCGTACATGCCGCCGAAATCGTGCCCGATATAGGCAAATCGACTGGCATCGGCCTGGGGTTCAGCCAGTAAAATATCCATCGCCTGCCGCAGTTCAATCACCTGACGGATAGACGCGGGTTCGTCGTCGGCCTGCGTGCGCTTGAGGAAAAAGTCGATGTCTGACCACAGCGTTTCGATGAGCATACAGACCGCGCCTCGTTTTGCCATCGTTTCGGCCTCTTTGATGAACTGGGTGCGATTGGAATCGGGCGATTCGGGTTCGTACCAGTGGACATAGAGAAGCGCCGGAGCCGGGTCATCGCCCAGTGGGGCATAAATTTCAGCCGCCCGCTTGATTCCCGAAGGCGTGGTGAAGATCAGCATTTTTTTCCTGTAATTGTCTCCTGCGCGTTCAGCGACGATGTAAAAATTATTGGCGGCAGCCCGGTCATAGTTAAATCGCTTCGCAAATGTCATTCACATATTCCCCATTTATACACATCTATCACACGCCGCGAATCATAGCCAGCGTGGGTGAATGTGAGATGCGTGCTGGCCTGGTGATTGCTTATGCGGTTTCGTAACGCTTCCGAATCGTCGGCACGAGATACTCATTAAAGGCGCGTTCACGGTCATAATCCGGCGACCAGTTCCAATCCCGTCGCGCGGCGCTGTCATCCATCGCCGCAGGCCATGTATCGACGATGCCCTGTCGCTTAAGGTCGGGTTTGAAGGTGATTTTGGCGTCTGGAAAGTGGTCTTTGACGACAGCCGCGAATTCCCCGGCGGACAGGCTAAAGCTGGTGACATTGTAAACCGCGCGCGTCAGCGAGTCGGCAGGCGCGGCAGCTAATCCCAACAGTGACTTCACGGCATCCGGCATCGCCATAAACGGAATTGTCGTGTCTTCACGCACAAACGCCGCATACGGCAGATGCTGGGCAGCGGCGTGCAACATTTCCGGGCCATAATCACTTGTGCCGCCGCTAGGGACGGTCGTCGCGCTGATGAGGCCGGGAAAGCGCAGCGACCGGAAATCGACACCCACAGGCGGTTCAGCCGCCAATTGTTTATAGTGGTGGTGATAATAGCGCCCCAGATGTTCGCAGTAAAGTTTGTTGCAGCCGTACATCGTCGTTGGATTGAGGAACTGGTCTTCGTCTACCGCGCCAGCTTGGGCTTTGGTCTTCAAATCGGGCACGCCATAGGCCGCGATTGAACTGGGATACAACACTTTGACAGGTTTACCGGCTGTGCGTGCCAATTCTGCCGCCAGATGCAGCACATTCACCGTCCCCTGCACATTGACACGATGCGCGGCCTCTGGATTGAATTCCGAATGAGTAGACAAGAGGGCAGCGAGGTGATAAATCGTGTCGATGTCGTATTCGTTGATGAGGGTTTGCAGCAGTTCGCTGTCCAGAATATCGCCGACGATGATGCGATGCACCAGCGGGCGCAGCGGTTTGTCCAGTGGACGGATGTCATAGATGACGATTTCGGGCGCATCGGGTTGATTGGCGAGGGCTTCGATTAATCCATGACCGACTTCGCCATTCGCGCCGGTGATGAGGGTGACTTTTCTTCTCGACATGCGTCTTGTCCTTTTGTATGCGTGTATCTCATGCCTTTAGTCTATCGTGCGCGCCAGAATCGGCACAGGTCAAAACGTAACCTGTACTATGACAAAAGTCTTGACCCGCAGCCGCGCGATTGGCTACACTGTGTCTATGGACGACAACACGGCCTTACCCCCCATTGGCGACCGACAGTGCCCGCGCTGTGGCGCGACCTTTACCTGTGGCATGGCAGCGGGTCATGAATCGTGCTGGTGCGCTGACCTGCCGAATGTCATCCCCCTGACCGGAATCATCGACAATGGACAGCCATACGAGGGTTGTCTGTGCCCCGACTGTCTCCAGATAATGATTGCAAAACAGCAGGCCGATTAACCTGCACCCTGTACGCACCTGCCGGGCTATGTTATCTTCTAAGATTGCGGCAATTGGTGACCATTTAATCATACAAATCACCCACAACATGGAAAAACCAGCCCATAACGACTATCCCATTCATGACCTGATTCGCAACCGTTGGAGTGTCCGCGCCTTCAGTGACCAGCCCATCGCGGATGACAGGCTGTTGAGCGTGCTCGAAGCGGCGCGCTGGTCGCCCTCATCGCGGAATGCTCAACCCTGGCGCTTTGTCGTCGCTAGAAAAGCCGACAGTGACCTGTACAGTTCGCTGTTTGATTGTCTGGGCGGCAATAATCGACGTTGGGCCGGCAGCGCGCCGGTCTTGATTTTGGCGGTGGCGGAAAATGTGACCGATGATGACCGTCACAATACCTATGCCGACCATGACCTCGGTTTGGCGTCGGCACTGATGATGCTGCAAGCACAGGCACACGGGTTATATACGCACCCGATGGCAGGATTTGATAAAGATATGGCGCGCGACAGGTTGCACATCCCGGAAAAATATGCGCCGCGTGTCATCTGGGCGCTGGGCTATCGTGGGGATGTCGATTCGCTGCCGGATGACCTGCGTGAGCGTGAACAACGTCCCCGTGAGCGTAAATCGCTGGCTGAAATCGTCTTCGGCAGGACATGGGGGGAAACCACATCGTTCGTTAACGGTCACTAGGCGGCGCGGGTTGTACAATAGACCTATTGGCGGGCGACCCCGGATTGGTCGCCCATGTTTGTGTAATACGGAGACCAGAACACATGGCAGAAGCAACACAATCGTACCTGATTACCGGCGGGGCAGGCTTTCTCGGTATCAATATGGTGCGCTATTTATTGGAACGCGGCCACAATGTCACCTCGCTGGACATCGCCGACTTTGACTATCCCGAACGGGGTCAGATTACCGAAATCAAAGGCGACATCCGTGACCGCGCCACTGTCGATAAGGCGATG
>CAZTLI010000058.1:0-3409 GCA_964614375.1 uncultured Anaerolineaceae bacterium | reverse complement strand
GATTACCGAAATCAAAGGCGACATCCGTGACCGCGCCACTGTCGATAAGGCGATGGACGGCATCGACATCGTGATTCATACAGCGGCGGCGCTGCCCCTTTATAAACCAGAGGACATCTATTCAACGGACATCATCGGCACGCGGACGGTCATCGAGGCGGCTTTCGCGCACAAGGTCGAACGGTTTATTCATGTGTCGTCTACGGCTGTTTATGGCATTCCCGATCATCATCCATTGTTGGAAGATGACCCATTGGATGGCGTAGGGCCGTATGGCGAGGCCAAAGTGCAGGCTGAAGCAGAATGTCTCAAATATCGTGAACAGGGCTGCTGCGTGCCGATTATCCGCCCTAAATCGTTCATTGGGCCAGAACGACTGGGCGTGTTCGCGCTGTTTTATGATTGGGCGAAAGATGGTCATGGCTTCCCGATGCTGGGCAGCGGCAACAATCGTTATCAACTGCTGGATGTCGAAGACCTGTGCGACGCCATTTATCTGTGCGCGACACTGGATGCGGATAAAGTCAACAATACCTTCAACATTGGCGCGAAAGAGTTCCTGACGATGAAAGAGGATTATCAGGCGGTGCTGGATTACGCCGGGTTTGGCAAGAAGATTCGGCCTTTGCCCGCCGCGCCCGCTATCTGGACGCTGCGAATATTGGAAAGACTGAAATTATCCCCGCTGTATAGGTGGGTATATGAGACTGCCAGCAAAGACTCATTCGTCAGCATTGAAAAAGCCGAGACCGTGCTGGGTTGGAAACCGCAATACAGTAACAAAGACGCGCTCATCCGCAATTATCAGTGGTATCTGGATAATCTCAAGACGTTCGAGAATCAGTCCGGTGTGTCACATCGCGTCCCGTGGAAACAGGGGATTCTGTCCATCGCCAAAATCTTCTTCTAATCACGATCATAAGCATCGGTCACCAGCACTTGCCGTTGGTGACCGATTCACCCTCTATTGACGCACGATGAGCCAGACTCCGATAAACAGCACCACAATACCGATGACACGCGACCATTCAATCGGACGAACGGTTGCGCCCAGCCAACCAAAATGGTCAAGCACCAAACCAATCACCAATTGTCCTGCTACGATGAGGACGATAGTCGCCGTGACGCCGATGCGTGGTATCGTCGTACTCACAGCAATCACGACCACCAGCCCAAAGAAACCCGCCAGAAGGACGTACCAGGGCAAGGTGCGCCATTGAGCGAGTTGACCGCCCCGGCTAAACACTAAAAATATGGCGGATAATACGGCCCCCCCAAAATGCAGGATAAACACGCTTTCCATAGTGCCCAATCGCTGACCGATGATGCTCGCCATGGGTGATTGCAACCCGACAGCAATTCCGCCTGCAAGTCCGAGCAGCAGCAGTGCGATCATGCTTGTCTCCAATTTCAGGCCTTTCGATAGATTATGTGGACAACGATACCTATTCCTGATTTCGACGTGACACTATAGCACCGTTATCGCCAATTGCGCTATATCACAAATTACCGCCGCGCGATTCAAAGCATTCTTAATCAACTTGCGATATATTAAGTCTACACAGGGCGAGTTATTCACAAACTCCGCAACAACCAATCTACTGTATTTAGTTACCACTTCATTGGAGGATTCACAATGTTTCGTTTCAAACACCGACGACTATTCGCCGCGCTGTTCGTTTTGCTATTTGCGATGTCGCTGTTATACCAGTCTGTGAGTGCCCAGCCTGAACCTGAAGTCTTTGATATAGAGTATGGCGATCAAGTTGAGGCGAGCGTCTTTTTAGATTACGATTATGGACGCGATACGCGTCGTGGGCTGCACGTCTATAGATTTCGGGGTAACGAAAATGATGTGATTAATGTCATCGTGGCTAGCGTTGTCCAATTCGATAACGCCGTCGATTTTGTAGAGGTCAGTTTCTATAATGCCCAAACAGAAGAACTGTTTTCAATACCGGCGATGCATAATGGGGTGCATTTTGATGTCGCAGTGCTAGAAAACTTCCGCCTAACGGATACAGGAACGTATGCCATTATCATTCTTGCGGCAGATTATGACGCATTTGGTTGGGATTATGAGATCGGTTTGGAACTGGTGCGTTCCGGCGTCACGCCCACGCCCTCTGATACACCGACTGCGACCTACACGCCATCTATCACGTTCACACCCTCCATTACACCCACACCGTCCATCACCCCGACGCCCTCTATCACCCCGACGCCATCCTTGACCTATACGCCGTCGCAGACATTCACGCCATCGCTGACGCCGACACGCACATTCACTCCAACTCTCACATTTACGCCATCGCTCACAGCGTCCCCTACGGCAGTGATTTGTGGCAGTTCGCTGTCATCGCGGTTGCTGCCGGGCATGGAAGGGCGTGTTGTGTTTGGGTCGGGCTTATCGAATCGCCTGCGCTCACAACCGAATCTCAGCGGCAATACCATCGACTTCATTGATGAGGGCGAAGTGTTCACCGTGCTCGATGGGCCTGTGTGTGGCGATGGTTATGTCTGGTATGAGGTGCGCTGGCGTGGACGCACAGGTTGGACAGCCGAGGGTGACCCAGAGGAATATTGGCTAGAAGAACTGCCGGGGCCAGATGTCGAATCGGAGTCGGAAAATCCGTGTGTGGTGGTCGCCAACGATGTGACCAATCTCCGCAGCGGGCCGGGAACGTCGTTCTCACGGCGGGGCACACTTAGCGCAGGTCAAGTGGTCGAAGTAGTGGGTTATCGTATCAGTACGACGGGTTTCCGCTGGTGGCGACTTGTCAACGATACATGGGTGCGCGAAGATGTCATCGACGAACGTGGCGATTGCGCGGTTGTACCCGAAGTGTAGCCAACCTGTATCGGGGTGCTCCAATCGAGCGCCCCGATTCAATTCTCCAACTTGTCTAACGAATTCTAAATGTGGCCGTCTCCTACTATTGTGAAATGAGTAGCTTTTATTGCGCGCCTAACAGAATTTTTAGGGTTTAACGTGAAATTGGGACGCCGTTCCATTTTTTATGATATTTTTATACTTTCTTCGCCTAAAATTCTGCTTTCAACAAGCCTTTTTGCATTCTTGCGGTGGTACCAAAGTTAGGTTTGCTTTAGGTTGATAAAGTAATGTAAGGGTGGAGCAGTGTGTCTCTATGCCATTTGGCCTGATAAATGGAGAGGGCAAACGGCAGAAATGCACAACAATTGAGATAAAACAGCAAAGGTATAAACCCATGCACCCCACCACTCTCCCACACAAACGCACATGGTTCTTACTTATTTTATTGATGATGATTGTTTTTAGTGGTCTGTTAGTTATGCCCGCTGCCGCACAGGACGAGTGTACGGTGGTGTGTTATGTCAGTACGACTGGCAACAATTCTAATGGTGGCACCAGCCCCGCCGATGCCAA
>CAZTLI010000057.1:0-17884 GCA_964614375.1 uncultured Anaerolineaceae bacterium | reverse complement strand
AAACCATCCCCTTCGCGCCGAATAGTCTCGTCGTGAAAGTCTTCGATAGCCAGCAGCCCATCTCGATAGATAATGTACAGAATGTGGCGGACTGGCAAGCCAGCAAATGGTCAAAGACATCGCGCAAGACACGGGCCTGGTTGGGCGTGCCGATGATTGTCCTGGACCGCACGATAGGCGTCATCACGATTGATAAATTTACACCCGCTTTTTATGACGATGACGACGTGACGACCGCGTTCGCGCTGGCACGGCAAGCGGCAATTGCGGTTGAAAATGCCCGGCTGCATGTGGAAGCGGCACAGAACTTGAAAGAGATGGAAGCCCGCGCCCGACGATTGGCGTCTATGCACCAGATTTCTACCGTCATCTCATCAACACTTGAACGGAACAAGATTCTCGAAACTGCCGCCCAACTGCTCACCGATTTGCTGGATGTCGAGCATACGGGTATCGTCTTGATTGACGAAAGAGAAGGCAACAGCACCCTTGTCGCCGAATATCCCGACACGGGCAGCACGGGTGTCGAGATTAATGTCGAAGGTAATCAGGCATTCGAGATCCTCATCCGTGAAAATCGTCCAATTGTGATCCGCCAGGATGACCCGGAACTCGACCCCACCTCGCGCGCCGGTTTAAAGGCTGTCGGCGCCTGGAGTTCGCTGCTGGTGCCCCTCGCCGCGCGTGATCGGTTATTGGGCAGCATCGGCCTGGATACGAATGACCCGAACCGTGTATTTAACGAACCCGAAAAAGACACGGCGATGGCGATTGGGCGACAGGTGGCGATGGCGATTCGCAATGCCGCGTTGTATGAAGAAGCGGTCAAAGCCAACGTGCTCAAGACCGAGTTCCTCGCCAATATGAGTCATGAACTACGCACGCCACTGAATGCCATCATCGGCTACAGTGAAATGCTCTTGAGCGGTATCTATGGTGATTTAGGCGAAAAGCAGGTTGACCGTCTGAAACGGGTGCATAACAGCGGCAGGCATTTGCTCGAACTCATCAACGATGTCCTTGACCTGTCGCGGATTGAGGCAGACCGGCTCGAATTGCTAATCGAGATGGTGAACGTCAGCAGCACGATTCAGGAAGCCTTCACCGACATCACCCCACAGGCCGAGAAAAAGGCGCTCAAGTTTGAACTCGACCTCAGTCCCGACCTGCCAGAAATCGAGGCGGATGCCGGGCGCGTGCGCCAAATCCTCACCAACATTCTGGGCAATGCCATTAAATTCACCCACGAAGGCAGCGTGACTCTCAAAGCGCGAAAAGCGATGGTTGGCGTTGATTTAAAGCCGCCACAGCACCTGAACGTCGCGCCCGGTGAATGGTTATTGATTTCGATTGCCGATAGTGGAATTGGCATCGAGAAAGACGCGCAAGAATTCATCTTCGATGCGTTCCGTCAGGCGGATATGTCGAGCAGCCGTGAATATGAAGGCACGGGACTGGGACTGGCGATTACCCAACGATTGGTCAACATGCACGGCGGGCACATCTGGTTGAGTAGTACGCCGGGTGAAGGCAGCACGTTCTATATCCTGATGCCGACACGAGTCGCGCGGCGGACGCTGACCACCTATGAACTGGTGGATGATGAACGTCCCGTCGTGCTGGTGGTGGATGATGACCCGGCGGCGCTGCAATTGGTCAATGACTATCTTGGCGAAGACGCCTATCAGGTCATCGGGACCAGCGATCCCACACAAGCCGTCAGCCTCGCGCGCGAAATGCACCCTGCGGTCATCATCACGGACATTATGATGCCGCAAATCGACGGTTGGGAATTGATGCGGCGGCTCAAACGCGATATTGATACCGCCCACATCCCGGTGATTATCCTGTCGATTGTCGAAAAGAAAACCACAGGCTTTTATCTGGGCGCGGCAGATTATCTCATCAAGCCAGTCGGTCGTGAACAGTTGCTGGATTCGCTGGCGCGCGTCGTGACGATTATTCCGCATGACCCGATTGTGATTGTGGATGATAACGCCGCTGACCGCCGCCTCATGCGCGAAATATTAGAACGTGCAGGCTACCCCGTAGAAACGCTGGCAGATGGTGTGCTGTTGTTCAAATGGCTGGACAAGCACAAACCGTCTCTGATTATCCTCGATCTGGTCATGCCCGAAATGTCCGGTCTGGAGATATTGGAACGCCTGCAAGCCGACCCGGATACCCGCAACATCCCGGTGATTATGGCGACGACCAAAGATGTGTCGGACATCGCATCGACTGGATTGGAAGCGGCGCTGGCACAGGTGCTGCAAAAATATCAGATGTCGGGCAATGTGCTGGTCGAACAGGTGCAGGTCGCGCTCAACCGTCGCCTGCAAACAGGCACACGGAGCAAGTAGGCTGTGCCTGACGCAGCGCGATGACGATGGCTGCTGGCCTCTCGCCGCTAGCCACTGGCTAAGAACAAAAGATTCAACGCAAAAGCGCGGGGGGCACACGGCACTCGGCGGTTGGGCGCATCGGCCCATGCCCACTAGCCATAAAAGGCGACACACACTTGCCTAGCCCCGGGTCAAGTGTGTGTCTAAGAGGGTACTATTTATAGCGCATCCGCCGAAGCCAACCACCCAAATCGGCATCCGCACGGGTTCAAAAGAAAGTGTTATTGAACTCCATATCCTGAACAGGATTATCGCATATTGAAAATTATATCGTTAGTGATAAATGTCACATAATAAAGGTGAGGTTTGTCGCGCGGGAACATTTCAGCCGGTGAATGGCGTTATGGTGCATGAACGCTGGTTGCGTGCAGGGGTGTTAGAAGTGGATAGGCGAGTGGCGCGTCAGGCCAGTGCCAGCGTATCGGTATCTTGCGCGTCGTCTTGATCTTCAATGGCATCAATATGGATGGGAATGGTGAAGGTAAATTCCGAGCCTTTGCCCTCTTCACTTTCGACCCAGATTTTGCCGCCATGGGCATCCACCGCCAACCGGCAAAACGCCAATCCGAGTCCCACGCCTTTGGGCGCGTCACGATATTTGACGCGACTGAATTTGTCAAAGACGCGACTGAGCATGTTTTGTGGGATACCCGGCCCGGAATCGCGGACGCTGATGCGAACATGGTCATCGCCCATTTTGGAAGTGACGTGTATGGAACCGCCATCGGGTGAATATTTGACGGCGTTTTCCATCAAATTGATGACCACGCGCAAAATCATATCGTCGTCCATCAACATCATGAGGGGCGGGTCTTGCACATCCAACGTCAATTTCTGGTGTGCTTCGAGCGCCAGGGGCTGCACGAGCTGCACGGCGTCCGACAGCAGCACACGCAGTTCAACAGGCTGCCGATTCAGACGGATTGTGCCCTCTTCCAGGCGTTGAATGTCCAGCAAGCTATCGACCATCCGCTGCAATTGCCGGGTGCTGTTGATGCACACATGCAGCAGCGTCATCACCGCGCGATTTTCGTGATTCGCCAGGACCTCGCCCAGTTTATAGACACTGCCTTTGATATTTTGCAGCGGCCCGCGTAAATCGTGATACACCATCGCCGAGAGGTCGCGCCGCAGTTGTTCCAGTTCCATCTGTGCGGTGACATCTTCTTCAATCCATTCAATGACATCATGGTCGCCCAATGTGCGCCGCCGCGCCCGCACAATCACCGGAATTTCTTTGCCAGACGCGGTAATGACTGAACTGCGAAATGCAAATTCCTCGTCTCGACTGAGCAGGCCAAAACTGTTGGATTTGATTGTCCCTTTGTCTACGCGGTGAATATTGGAAATGGGTGTTCGCAGTAAATCACCCCGCGCAATCCCCAGAAAGTCACAGGCTTTACGGTTGACATCGACGATATAACCGCGCAAATCGGTGAGAATGATGGGGGTAATCGCATCGTCAAACAGGGTTTGATAGCGCGAGTCGCGGGCGCGCGCCTCTTTAAAGTCTATGGCGTTGCCAATTGCATCGGAGGCCATCATCGCGATTTCTTCGAGCAGTTCGACCTTTTCATCATCGAAATAGTCAATCTGCTCATGCACGAACAGCATCACACCAAACGTATAACTGCCTTTATTAAGCGGCAGCCCAACCGCCGACCCTTTTTCGGGCATAAATTTTGCGTCGGGCAATTTAGGCCAGCGCGCATCGTGGTTGATGTCGCGGATGTTGACGGTGCGCTGCCCATGATGCACGAAACCAACCAGCCCAAACTTCAGCAGTGTGTTCCACAATTCCATATCCAGATCGGGCGGGTCTTGCACCCCGACGACGTAGGCATTTTCGATGCTGTTGTCGTTGCGGAAGGTCATCAAGCAACCTTGCGAGACACCGATCACCTTGCTGGTGCTGGCGATAATGGTTTGCAGGGTGCGCTGAATATCCAGACTCTGGTGATGCAATGCACGCGCGATGGGATAGAGCAGGTCATATCGTTGGCTGGACGCCATAGGTAGAATCCAAAGAGTGTGTGAAAGCTGTCTCTAATAAGTGTACTGCACGCCTAAAACATTTGTACAGAATTTGTTTGAATTATTTATGAATTTTACAACATCGACAGCATATAAGGGACTGACCCATAAGTCCCTGTTTCGTCATTCTAACATCAATTGGTAATGGGTGCAGACTTACTCCAACGCCTTGCGCGCCGCTTGCAACACTTTTCGATAGCTGGTTTCGGGGTCGAGCACATTATAGTCTATTTGAGGCAAATCCTTAAGGCTGATGGGCAGGCGTTTCACCCGTTCATACATCAGTAAAAAGACCGGGCGCGCCCGATTGCGAAAACGGGGGACACTGCGCGTCACCTGTGGCAAGGCCAGCGACGCGGGCGAAACCACCACCACCAGCGCGGCACATTCAGAACGTGCTTGTTCGAGCGCAAGCTGCCAGTCTTCGCTGTTGGGGGTCAGATATTGGTCAACCCAGACGGGCACGCCATTATCATCCAGGAATGTATATAAAGGCGCAACCACATCCGTCCAGTCCGAACGCGAATAAACCAGCAAAATATTGCCTTCGAGTTCACCTTTATCCAGCCCATGCCCGACCTCTGTGCCTTCGGGCGTGTCTTCCATAATCTTCAGGCGATGGGTGGGGCCGGGCGGGGCGCTGGCAGTAATATCGTCGGATAAAGCCCGTGTCATCCCCGCGGTTGTGGTGTGTGTTGGCGTATCGACGCGCGGCAGCCGAGTCGATGATTCGCTGCGGAACTGGTCGGCTATTGTTTCGGGGTCGGTGGTATAACTCATTTTCACCATCGTACCAATGTGGATAATGTCGTTCACCCGCATCGTCCGGGGTTCGTTCGGATTCAAGCGCAGACCATTGACCCGTGTGCCATTGAGCGACCCCAAATCCTCGATCATATAGCCCGATGGCGACATTACAAAACGCAGATGATGGCGGCTCATTTCGGGTTCTTGAATCACGATGTCATTATCGACATCACGCCCGATGCCAATCACCATATCTTCCAATGGATACACCTGCGGCTCGGTTTGGGACGAAATTTTTACAATGAGATAGGGTTCAAGGTCTACTTCATCATCGTGATGCAGATGATTGTCGAGATCGTCTGTCGCGCCTGAGGGGATGTATTGAAAGGTGATGGTATCGCCCAACTCTACGATGGACTTGCCCTGCAAAGGCCAGCCTTCACTATCCACACGCTGCCCGTTCACAAACGTGCCATTGCTCGATTTAAGTTCAAAGACGTTATAATAATCACTGGCCTCGCTCAAAATAAAGCGACAGTGTTCCCGACTGACCTCATTGTCATGGATGATAATATGATTTTTGCGTCCACGACCAATCGTCAGATTGCTGTCGGTTAACTCGTAGATTTTGCCCGGTTTGGGGCCACGTATCATGATTAGGCGGAACATAAAGGATTCTCAGGGTGTTGGTCAAATCAAAATCCGTCTTTAACCATAATAACAGAACCTGTATTTCCGTCAAACATGAACCTCAACTTTTCTTGATTTTGCTAACAAAAATCCCCCAACCAGCGGTCACTCGTCGGGGGATTGTCCAGTTTAGGGCGTATTAGACAGCGAACTTAGTCCGCAGATTCAGTCGCTTCCGCAGCGGGTGGCGGCGTCAACACGGCATCAATGACATAAATTACCCCATTGGACGCTTCAACTGCCGTCACATCGAGCAGCACTTCGCCATTCAGCAAGATGCCGTCTTCTGTGACTTCAATTGTGATGTCTGCGCCTTGTACGGTCGTTACCGTTTCCATGGCCTCGAAGTCGTCAGCGACCCGTACACCAGCGACCACATGATAGAGCAGGACATCGGTCAACGCGGGGACATCTTCCAGCAGGTCATCGAGTACGCCTTCGGGCAGCGCCTCGAATGCCTCGTCCGTCGGCGCGAAGATGGTGAACGGCCCTTCGCCGTTGAGTGTATCGGTCAGGTCAGCAGCTTCAACTGCGCTGATGAGCGCGCCGAAACGCCCGTCGGCTTCTGCCACTTCCAGAATCGTCCCGACTTCAGCTTCATCGGTGGCTTCCGCCGTCGGCGCATCGGTTTCTTCTGCAACCGGTTCGTCCATGTCAGCGGCTTCGGTTTCTTCCGCCATTGGCGCATCAGTGGCGTCCATGTCCGGCGCTTGCGTGGCTTCTGCTGCGGCAGGTTCAGCCGTACCTTCGGGTTCGCTTGTGCCTTCTGGCTCAGCCGTACCTTCGGGTTCGCTTGTGCCTTCTGGCTCAGCCGTGCCTTCTGGCTCAGCCGTGCCCTCGGGTTCACCGGTGGCTTCGGCATCAACTGTCGCTTCGGCTGTGACCTCTGTGCCGGGGACATAGGGCGGCTCGGTAATCATCTCCACCATATTGTTGATATAGAAACTGAGGACGAGATAGATGTCCGTCGTATTGTCGTTGACGAGTGCATAGTAGCGATTGCCGGACGGATTCTCATTACCCAGATACAGGGTATATTCTGTGCCGTCTGCCGCTGTCGCCACGATGGTATAAGCCGGTTCGTCCAGACCAAAGGCCGCGAGGTCAAAGTTTTCGACATCATCGGCGCTAAACCCATTGGACGATTCGAGATTGATGAAGACATCGCGCGTGCCGACAATCATATCGGCCTGCGATTCGCCATCAATGATATTCGTCCCTTCCGCAACGACCCACAAACCCCCTTCTGCGCGCCGCATCAGGATATAGGATTGGTCTTCGTTGTTCGTAATCTGGAAACGGACAATCGTTTCAGGATCGACATCCGGGAACACACGCACGGGTGGAACGGCTGTCGGTGTGCCCGCTGTCAATACCGCTTCCGGGTCTTGCCCACTGCTGATAATCAATCCGACCACGATGATGACAACCGCCACCGCAAGCAGAGTCAGAGTGCCTCGATTTAATCGCATTGTTACTTCCCCCTTTTAGGTTGCGCTGGAATCGCGTTCACGCCCATTCCACCACACGAAAATACCGACTGCGAGGATGATTAATGGGACAATAACCACAGTGAAGAGTGTAATGTTGCTTTGCACTTCGGCAGTGGCAAACACAGGTCTATCGTATGGTGACGGGTCTTGTACGATAACAGGCAGTTGATTATAAAACTCGGCAAAGTTGGTCACCCAGACCGCGCTTGACCACGCCAGCAGCGTATTTTGAACGCCCGCGCCCGACAGGTCACTGTAGCCATTGATCGGCAGTGTACCACTCCCAAAAATGACCAGCCGAGAACCGGTATTGGTGTTATCAACTGCAACCGCCAGATTGAATGGCCCGGTGGGATCGTCATCTTCCTGCCGCAGGCTGTCCTGTGTCAGTGTGGTGACATCGGTTTTGGCATACGCAGTATCCGCAGTCATCATGATGGGAGTCGCGACGACACCTTCGGGCAGTGTCTCGGCAACTTCAATGCTGTGGGAGAAAGGTGAAAATGCCAGCAGTTGCCCTGTCGTCGCCAAAGGCGTGATGATGGGATGGGTGGGTGTAAAGTTTGTCACGATCAGATTCAGCGGGGATTGGGATGCCGCCAGCGGATCGAGCACCAGATCATTGTTGACGCGGACGCCATAATTTTCCCACAGATAGTCGGAGAAATTCGACGCGATGACCAGCGGCTCATCTTGCTGCGAGAAACCCGCGAAAATAACGACATCACCACCATTTTCCATAAACGTGGTAATTTGCGCGACCTGTGTGTCGGGCAATGGCGATGTGCCACCAACGATAATCAAGACTTCGCCATCGGCTTCAGGGTCATTGAGTTGGATGGGATTCTCTGGATTTTCCAGTTCCAACAGCGTCACCTGTTCCGTCGTCCAATTAAAGGTCGAAAGCGTTTCGCTAAACGACGATAATCCGGTCTCGCCCGTATCCTCCATCGTATCGCTGCCTTCAACCGTCACAAAATATGCGCGGAAGTCGCCCTGTGCTGCCACTTCGAGAATCGCATTCGTGATGCCCGTTTGATTCGCTGAATTGAGCGTCACCTTGCGGTCAAGGTCGCGTTCACCTTCCGGGGAAATCGGCACAACCACAATCTGCCCAGCGCGTTCAATTTCATACTGTTCAGCGAACAGCGGATTGCGGTCAGGATCGACAAACTCATAGCTGATACGCCCGCCGCTGGTCTCGACATAATCATCAAACAACACCGAGTTTGAATCACGCAGACCCGATTGATTCGATGTGTAGAACGCGACGATGACGATATTGGGGGTCGATGGGTCGGCACCCAGCGTCCGTATCATTTCGCGCGATTGCTCATTGAGGGAGAACTGGTCTCTACCGGTAAGGTCGAGTCGCAAGCTTATATTCCGCACGACGACATAACCGACCACCATCGCGGCGATGACGACAAAAGTCACCAGCACCGCTGTACCGCCGTATTGCGCGGTACGACCACTCACAGCCGCCAGCGCCTGATCGGGCGCCATCAGCACCCACGCGACAAAGGCCAGCAGCGCCAATCCGAGTCCGCCCCAACCGATGACGTTGAAGTCACGCTGCGTTAAGGCGATGAATATCGCCACAATCACACCCGCCAGCGACAAAAACAGCATGTAGTGCGGCGGGATAAAGGGTTCGTTTTCGCCAAATTCGTTGATATTAGGGTCTTCAGACATTATGCCCTCCAGCGCCGCATTGAGACAATCAGAACGGTCACAAACAGCGAACCGCCCATTAACAGAACAAAGTACAGGACATCTTCACCGCGGAAAATGCCTTGAAGCATGGTTGAGTTATAGTGTGCCGAGAGACTGAGTTCGCGCACACCTTGCTCCAGCACGCGCAGCACACCTTGATTGGCAACCCAACCCGCCGCAACATCTGCCAGATACAGCACCAGCACACTCGCCGCGCCCAGGAATGCCGCCACGACCTGATCTTCAAACAGCGCCGACCAGATCATGCACACCGCCAGGGTCGCGCCACCATACAACCACGCGCCCACATATCCACCCAGCACGCGACCCGGATCGGGCGCGCCGACAAGACTGAGCAGAAACGGGTACATCAAACACACGAGGACGATGAAGGTGTAATACGTCCACACGGCGAGGAATTTACCAATCACGAAGCTGCCTTCGCCCATCGGCAGCGTCAGCAGCACTTCCATCGTGCCTTCGCGTTGTTCTTCGCTCAACAGTCGCATCGTTAACAGCGGTGCGACCAGGAATGTCAGAAATGCCAGCAGCGATGGGATATTGTTGATGGCGTCCGCCGGCGTATTGCCATTGGTCAGCGCAAAGTCGAGATTGGCACTAAACAACAAACTCAAAAAGAATATCAGCGCAAAGGCCACGCCATAGGCAATCGGTGACCGGAAATAGAGCGCCAGTTCACGTTTGTATACTGCCCATAAAGCTCTCATTCGGCAGCCTCACTTTCATCACGATCAACCTGCGCTTCGGGCAAGGATGCGGGCACAGACGGCGCTTCGGCCTCTTCTGCTTCGTCGTCATCATGCAGCGTGACATTCATGCCCGGTTCATAGTGTGTCAGTTCGAGGAAGATTTCTTCCAGATTCGACGCCAGCGGACGCAGTTCCACCAGACCCCATTTTTTGTTGACAATGGCTTTGGCGATTTCAGGCCGTGGATCGACATCAATACCAGCGGGTGTGGCGATAACCGCCTCGCCCAATGTATCGACATTCGACACACTGTTTAACTGACCGATGACACCTAACACCGCGTCTACTGGCGCGTTGGCACGGATGAGAATCCGTCCACCGCGTTCGAGTTCGGCGCGGAGGTCAGTCGGCGAACCTTGGGCGATAATTTCGCCCTTGTTGATGATGACGACCTTATCGCAGACCTGTTCGGCTTCAGAAAGGATATGGGTACTGAACAGCACCGTGTGGTCGCGCCCCAGTTCTTTGACCAGATCGCGCAGTTCCAGCACCTGAATCGGGTCGAGACCGATGGTCGGCTCGTCCAGAATCAGTACGTCTGGATTGTGGATGAGGGCCGCTGCCAGCCCAACGCGCTGCCGCATACCTTTCGATAAGGTGCGAATGCGGCTGTTGGCGCGGGATAGCAGTCCCACGATGTCCAGCGCCTCTTCCGCATGATGACGACGGTCAGACATACCGCGAATCTCCGCAATATATTTGAGATAACCAATCGCCGTCATATCGCGATAGAGGGGCACCGTTTCTGGCAGATAGCCCACACGCTGGCGTACCTGCATACTCTGGTCAAAGGTATCATAGCCGGCGACCAGCGCCTTGCCTCCCGACGGCGGCATAAAGCCTGTCAGGATACGCATGGTCGTCGTTTTCCCGGCACCATTCGGGCCGAGAAAGCCGGTTACCTGCCCCGGATGAGCCTCAAAGCTGATGCTCTTCACCGCGGCGAACCGACCATAGTGTTTGGATAAATTTTGTACTTCTATCATTCGCTGTGAGTCTCCCTGCTCATGTTGGGATACTGCCCGAAATTTTTTTTAGTGGGTCTTCAGGCGATTCAGCCCGGAGCATTATAGCGCGATTCAAACAAATAGGGATGAGTCGATCCCTATGCGCTGGTTACGGGGCTGTAATCTCGTAATATTTGCTGCAATATTGACTTCGGGCAGTTCATTCTGTACCTAACATTAACGGTCAACAGAGGAGAATTAAAGGGTGAGGTTACAACCTGCGAATTCCCGCTGGCTTTATATCGAAAATAGACTCAAGGATATAGGCGTTGCGGATAGGCGTTGCGATTGTTTTTGCTGAAATGCTGTTCGCTGAACGCGAAAAACTATCCCTCGACGACACGCGGGGATTTACCTGTCAACCGTGTGAACATCTGATAGCCCATCCAGCGGAAGGGTTCGGGCGGAATCGGGGCATAATCGGCCATATAAAACGGCAGGCCACGCCAACGTTCATCATCGCCCGAATACATATCGGTGATGACCTGTCCGGCGATGTTCGCCAGCGTCACCCCATGCCCACAGTACCCCAGCGCATAGTAAATATGGCGATGGTCGCCACGCACGCCCATCAGATTATTGCGCTTGAGCGTGATTCCCAGAGTCCCTGTCCAGCGATGTGTAACCGCGAGGCCATGACTGGCGGGCAGATAGTCATTCATGGTCTTTTCCATCCGATTGAATGCGCCCATTGCCGATTGTGGTGTGCCGGGATAGGCGGTGCGATTGCGGAACAGATAGGCATAGGACTCGTTGCTGCCGCCGCCGAACACGATATGACCCTCGCGCGTGACAACCGAATAGGAGATGCGGTCATAGTCGTCGGCATAGCCGGAATGGGCGTACCAACCGAGTGCTTCTAATTGTTCACGATTCAGGGGCGCGGTGGCGAAGACGTGGGAGTGCAGCGGGAAGACGGCATCGCGGAAATAGCCCAATTTGCCCGTGTAGCCATTGGTCGCCAGCACAATCGCTCTGGCGCGTACTTCGGCGTGCGGCGTCGTCAGGACGATTTCGCGGCCTTCGCGGACTTTGAGCACAGGCGTCTGTTCATAAATTTCCACACCCTGTTCAACCAGTATCGGACGCAAACCACGCACAAGCTGCGCGCCATTGATTTGCCCGGCATTGGGGTCGAGCACTGCGCCATAGGCCCCGCGCAGGTGCAGCGCCTTCGACAGCGCGTTCATATCGAGGAATTCTACCGGAATACCGAGCCGGTTATAACGTTCGACATCGGCATGGGCAGCTTCGGCGCGTTTGGGGTCGGTATAGATTTCCAGCGCGCCGTCGGTGCGATGACTAACGCCGATATTATGACGTTTGATGATGTCGAGGATAGTCTGGATGCCAGCGTTGGTCGTGTTATAGACGTGCTGAATCATCAAATCGCTGGCATAGGCTTTGGAGTCGGTCACCCAGTTGAGCATCATGCCGCCGTTGCGCCCGCTTGCGCCATTGGCGAGGGATTTGGCTTCGAGCAGGACGACACGCTTTTCGGGATAACGCTGGCTGAAGTGATAGGCGGTGGATGTGCCCGTGAAGCCGCCGCCGATGATAGCCAGGTCAACGGTGATATTGTCGCGCAGGGGGTCGCCGACCACATAATGGGGAGTCTGGGATGCCCACAGCGAGATGTTGTCATCAATTTCAAGCGATTCGGGGATGATTCGCGCCGCCACAGGCCACGTCAACGACGCCAACCGCGCCGACCCCATCAGTACCTTACTGAATACACCCATCGTCATGCCCCCAACAGTGTGAAATGTTTATAAGGGCGATTCGCGCATCGCCCTTACTGATTATAGCAGGCGTCGTGCAGCGCGACACAAATGCTAATCAGACGGCGGCACAGGTCGCCACGCGGGATTGGAGTCGGCTTCGGGGTTATCGGTCAGGCGTTGCAAGCCCGTACCATCGACATTGACAATGAAAATTTCTGGATTGGGATACTGCCCGCCCTCATCAACGCCGCTGACGAACACGAATTGTGTCCCATCGGGCGACCAGTCGGGCGACGCGGCATTGGCATCGGTTACGAGGCGCACATCGCCGCCATCGGCATTCATCAGATAGAGATGCTGCGCCCAATCCGGCTCACGATATGACAAAAACGCGATTTGCATCCCATCCGGCGACCAGCGTGCGTTAAAGTCAGGGGTTGGATGGGTCGTCAAACGCTGCTCAACGCCGCTTGCTACATCAATCACATAAATGTCTGTGCCGTCTTCGCGTTCACCACGAAAGGCGATGCGTGTGCTATCGGGTGACCAAACCGGGGAACTGCCCCCACCAATCGTCAGCCGCCGCAGTTCGCCACCTGCCGCCGGGACAACAAATAGCTCATCCGGGAATTCGCGCGTGCTGGATGTGACCGCCAATTGTGACCCATCTGGCGACCATGCCAGCCCATGAACCCGCCATTGATAGGTGGCGGCAAGGCGTTCACCGGGCGCGCCATCGACATTGATGACGTAGATATTCCCCCACTGACCATTGTGTCGGTTGCGGCTGGATATATACGCAAGTTGTGTGCCATCCGGCGACCAGACCCGATTTGACTGCACCATCGACTCTGCTGTCGTCAGTTGGCGCTGATTCGCGCCGTCGGCGTCCACAACGTGAATCTGCCGCACATCGTCATCTTCGCGCGTAGTGAACGCGATGCGTGACCCATCCGGCGACCAGTCAAAGCTGATGATGTTGCCTGTGGTGGTCAATTGACGTTCGTTCGTGCCATCGGCCTCCATGACATAAATATCAGAAGCATTATCGCGTTGGGAGATATAGGCGATTTCACGATTACCCGTCTCGCCGATAGCATAGGATGATTCCGCCGCGTGAACGCCGGATAGGGGCAAACATGCGATGCAGAGAACAGCCAGGAGCACCAGTATCTTTGTGGAATGCGAATGAGGCAATTTCAGTGTCATGCTTTTTCACTCATTTTCACGAAACCCATGATACGGCGTAGGGGCGCTGCCGTGCTCGTCGATGAACCAGGGCTTGCGCCACAGGGCACTTGCCCCATCAACACACAGGGTATCACCGCTGATGTAGGCCGCTGCGGGCGAGAGCAGGAATACCGTCGCTGCCGAGACTTCGCTCTCTGTGCCCAAGCGTTTCATGGGGACATCCTGCCGCGCCATGTCAATCAACGGGCGCACTTCTTCGGGATACTGTTCCATGCCGCTGCCTTCAATCGGGCCGGGAGCGACAGCATTCACACGCACGCCGGATTTCGCCCATTCGACAGCCAGCGTTTTGGTCAGATTGACGACGCCCGCCCGCGCCGCGCCGGTATGCGCCATGCCGGGAAAGCCGCGCCACATCTCCGCCACGATATTGATAATCGTACCCCCATGTTCGCCCATATAGCGATTATAGGCTTCGCGACTCATCAAGAACGTGCCGTTGAGGTTGGTATCAATGACCGCCAGCCAGCCCTTGTGCGAAATGGCTTCCGCCGGACTGATGAACTGCCCGCCCGCGTTATTGACCAGCCCGTGAAGCGCGCCGCGCGTCTCCATCACGAAGTCAAACAGTCCGACGACTTCCTCCTCATTGCGGATGTTGCAGACTTTGCTGGATACCGAACCGCCGTCTGCCTGAATTTCGGCCTGCACGGTGTCGAGTTTTTCCTGTTTGCGTCCGGCGATGACAACATGCGCGCCCAGTGACGCCAATTCGTGGGCAATCGCGCGGCCTATCCCCGACCCGCCGCCTGTGACAATGTGGGTTTCGCCGCGAAACAGGTCAGGCCGAAAAATGGATTGATACCCCATGCTGTAGTCTCCATAAGGTGTTGTGGATTCAATATGCCTGATTATAGCGTGAGTATGCGGGGTGTGGATTGGTGCGGTTACATCTCCAGTTCGCGCAGCTTTTTGACCTGATAGGCGCGATATAGGGACATCGTGCCATAACCGAGCGCCATCAAAATGACACCAATCCACCACAAATCAACATACGAATAATTATAGCCACTGCTCCCAATTAAAAAGCGCGGTTGTCGCAGGCCAATAACGCCAAGAATACAAATGGCGAACATTGTTAAACCAAGTGCAAAATGTCTGCTCGTGTTGGCTAATCGGAAGACGTGTCGGCGCATTTTCTCATGCGATCTATATTGCCGGATGTCCAATAAGCCAAGTATCAGAAAAAGCAGCCCCATACCGTGTGTCAGGAACTGCTCCAACGGAGACACGCTGCCAAAGAAAAAGAGTTGGAAGGGATTGACTATAGCCAATACAGCTATACATGACATAAAGGTTATCGAACGCATCAAGATAAAGAACTCTTCAGCATCCCGCCAGCGCCAGAGACGCGCCTCAAGTTCATCGACGTTCATGAAACGGCTTTGAGGCGCTTGTTCTGGCGTGGGGTCGGAGTCGCCCTCTAATGGATCGGCGTCAAGTTCGTTTTGAAGTTGTGGTTCAAGCGCGGATTGGGGTTGTGTTCGGGGCATAAGAGATGAATCCATAGACAACGGTTCACTCATTATACAGCTACGGATAGCAAGCGTCTTACTGTAATTGTCATAAATGCTTAATCTTGACAGTGTAAACTGGCCTCAACTACCATGAAGTATCAACAGCAGAGCATTTCTGCTGTGTTTTGTGTGGCATTATCAGGGAGTGCAATGCGCGTTCGACGAGACCGCTCCAGATTGACCTATGGCAAAAATCGGCGGCATGGCGCCAGTCGGGGGCTGTTTCTCTATGGCTTGCTGCTGGGCGGCATTCTGGTATTTGTCTTTTTGCAATTTGACCGTTTGCAACTGATGGCTTTAGATGTGGTCGGTTATGCGCCGACGCCCACACCGTTTGCCAGTGAATGGGCACGGCGGGGCGCAGAAGCGCATGTCAGTGGCGATTTAGACAGCGCAACGGCACTTATGGGGCGCGCGGTAGACGCACAGCCCAACAATGTGGCCTATATCTATGAATACGCCATCCTGTTGATTGAGCAAGACCGGACGACAGAGGCCGATGAGTGGGGGCAGCGGGCGATTGACCTCGCGCCGACAGACCCGCGCGGTTATGCGGTTCGCGCCCGCGCGTTGATGTGGACAGACCCGACCAGCGCCATCCCCTATGCCATCACGGGGTTGGATTATGACCCCAATTTCGCGCCACTCCATGCGGCGCTCGCCATCGCCTATACCCAGATTGGGCGCTTTCAAGAAGCCCTCACCCGCGGCGCACAGGCCGTCGCGCTTGACCCAACCGATGCCGATGCCCATCGCAGCTATTCGATTCCGTTGATTTATGTTGGTCGTTATCAGCAAGCGATAGAGCAGCTTGAAATCGCCATTGAACTGAATCCCAATTTGACCGCGCCCTATTTTGAATTGGCAGCACTTTACAACGTCATCGACTTTCCAGAAATGGCTGTTGCCATTTACCACCGCATATTAGAAATCGACCCGGAAAACCCGCGCGCCTATTTGCGTCTGTGCGAGACCTATTCGTCTGTTGGGGAATTTGTCGATGCCCAGGATTATTGTGAACAGGCGCTGGTTATCGACCCGCAATATGCCGAAGCCTATCGCGAATTGGGGCGGATGCAGTATAACCGTCGCAATTATGAGGCCGCGATTGAGTCGTTTGAAACCTGTGTCGAATATGGCTCACAGTCGATTGAATGCTGGTATTTGCGTGGTCTCGCCCATTGGATATTGGGTCAATGCGATCAAGGCTGGGACGTATTGACAGAAGCGCTCGAACGGGCGCGCGCCGTCCCCGACAATGCAACCATCATCGAAAACATTCGCATCGGCTTGCAGCGCATCACGCAGGATTGCCCAAGCTATATCGGACGTGGGCTGCCCACCGCCGTTCCCCCCACACCGATTCCCCCCACACCCATCGGCGGGTTTGGCGGGTAGTCGGCTATAATACGGAATAATAGAGAGACACGAGTCAGCGACTGATGCAAATAAAGCGCGATTATTCGCAGCCCTTTTTTGGGACGAACAGCCGGCGGCGGCGACGCCATACGGGTCGATGGGTGCTGGCTGCTGGATTCGTAGTCGGCGCGCTGGTGTTGTTTGTGCTGGCGCGCTTTGATGAATTGCAATCGGCGGCAATGGACGCGATGGGACTCGCCCCCACTGCCACGCCCTTCCCCAGCGATTTTGCGACCGAAGGTGCGCGCTATCATCTGGCGTGGAATTTACCCGCCGCCGCCGAGATGTACGAACGCGCCCTGGCGCTGCGGCCTGATGATGTCGATTACCTGTATGACTATGGACGGGTACTGGTCGATATGGAAGATTATGAACGCGCCCTCGGCGTGGCAGACCAGATTACAACTGTCGCGCCGCGTGATGTGCGGGGGTATGCGCTGCGGGCGTCGGCGATGGTGTGGTCGGATAATCCGGCGGGCGCTGTGCCTGTGGGACGCGCCGGACTGGAACTTGACCGTAACTTCGCGCCCCTATATCCCATACTCGCCCGCGCCTATGCCGGCGTCGGTGACTGGTCGGCGGCCTATGAAAACGCCGAACAGGGTGTGCAGCGCGACCCCTCGTCGTATGTTGCCCATCGTGCGTTTGCGTTTGTCCTGGCGAGCATCGGCGAAACCGACCGGGCAATCGATGAATTAGAATATACCATTTCGCTCAATCCCGCGTATATTCCGGCCTATTTTGAACTGGCGGGGCAATTTTTAGCGTTGGATTTGGACGAGGAAGCCATCGCAATTTATGACCGAATCCTGTCCATTGATGCGCGCAACGCCAAAGCCCATCTCCGCTTGTGCGAGGCGTATAGCAAGGTGGGGCAGTTTGAACGCGCCATTGGCTTTTGTGAAGACGCCGTGACCAACGACCCCACCTATGTCGATGCCCATTTTCAGTTGGGGATGATGCGATACACACGGCGCGAATTTGCTGCGGCGCAGCAGTCGTTCCAACAGTGCATCAATTACGACGAAAGCCGCGTGGGCTGTGCCTACCGTTTGGGTTTGACCTATTTTTATCTCGGCGATTGTGATACAAGCTGGGATATGCTCGAAAA
>CAZTLI010000056.1:0-17998 GCA_964614375.1 uncultured Anaerolineaceae bacterium | reverse complement strand
AACTGCACCAGCATCCGGCGGCGTCTGCATCAAGACACCACTTTCGGGCACATTTACACAGGCCGCATCATCTATGCCCGATTGCAGGCTGAACGAGGCCATCGGGCGATATAATCCACCCGTAAGCTCGTCATCCGGCTCAACTTCCGCTAAGGTGTCAATCTCGACATCTACACCAAACGCACTTGTCGCCAACCACCCGGTTTGTCCATCGGGCAGCAGCACGCGCACCCATGAATTATCGGCCAATCGTCCAGTGGCCTTGACCATATCACCTGCCGTGACAGGCCGAATCACGCGAAAATCGGTATCGGGTTGAACACGAATATTTGCGCCTTCCGCTGCCGTGACGGTCAAATCGAGCGTGGTGATTGTCACGCCTTCTTGTCCGGCATTCTGCATCTGCGTATTGCCGAATACGAGCATCGTCACGTCCTGCACATCCCATGTCCCAACTTGATAGACCTGCACATTGAGGCGCGTAATTCCCCATGTATGGGATTCGGTGCTAACGCTCATCCATTGAATATCACGCAAATTCACGGTGTCGCCAAGAGTCGAAAAAACAACATCGTCGGCATCATCAACAGGTAGCGCACTCACTGTATCATAGCCAAAACACGCCATGCCTGATTCAATGTCGTTACAGGCCGTAAATGTACTGTCGAGAGCTGTTTGCAATGGCACAGGGCAGACGGCATCGGGTTCTGGTGTGGTTTCTTGTGCATAAACCGGACTAGTGAACACGACAAGGACAACGACAAATATTCGTTTCATTCAATCCCCTTCATAAGATGTGGTTTTATACTTGTTCTTAGCAAATGTGTTCATCATAACAGCACGCGCCGACCCTGTACAGAATCGGCGCGCGGCATCGTCCAGTATAATGTGGGGGGTTAATTAGTCCCCAACACGCTCCAGACCGATGGGGACGATAATGTCACAACCGCCGGGCACGCCCATGCTAATGGTTGATGTTATCGTAAGTTCAGTCTCCGACACAACTGTCATATACCATTCAGCAGACACACCTTCGTCAGTAAAGAGGAAGACATATACATTCAGTTCCGGGTTGGTCATCTCAAATGGAATACCAGACTCCGCGAACACTAATGTAGGATCAAACGGATCACCAAAATCGACAAATACCGCGTCACCCGAACCAAACTCTGCGGTCATTTGTTCCACCATCGGCCCGATGACGACTGTACTCATACCCGGTGGGCAGCCATCGCCCACGATGGCAATGTCGTCTATCAGCGATGACTGCCATGTTCCATTAAGTGGCACAATAACCTCACCCGATACGGATTGTTCATCACCACCAGTAAACGCCGTCACCCTATCAAGCGGCAGCGCGGCGAAATCCTCAACCTCAAATTCATGCGGTTCGGTTGGCGGGCCGGCAGGCCGCAAATCGGCATCCATTGGCACGAGAAGCGCGTTGCCCGCAGGCAGCACCTGTGTTTCGCCTTCGGCGCTCACAGTCGCACCACCATCAAACAAATAAACACCCATAAAGCCATCCGGTTCAGCCTGGAAAAAGGCCGTCGAACCCAGTGTCACATCAACGCCGTTCATGGTGAAGGCCACCTCGCCCACACCATCAGGTGTCTGGATGAGCAAGCCACTTTCGGGTGCTTCTTCACAGGCCGCATCGCCAACCCCCGAATGGAAGAAAAAGACATCCATCCCTTCGCTGCCGCTTTCAATCTCGACATCACCAAAGGCGAGGAACGTCACATTCTGACCCGGTAATGAATCGGGAATATTGGCTTGCAAGCGCAGCAAGGCCACACCCCATGTTCCCATTTCCCTATCGAGCGGAGCCAGTTGCAGCGTCTGAATCGTCGCAACAGGGACAACATCGCCCTGTTGTTCAAATATGAAGGTCTCGTCATCTACCCCGTCGCGGGGTATCGCATTTATCGACACATTGCCGTAGCACGCTTCATTCCGTCCAGTATCCGCACAAGCCAGGTCTGTTGCATCCAGCGCCTCCTGCACAATCACCGGGCATGTGTCATCATCCTGAGCAATCGCCATTGCTGTCACCATCAATAGAATGATTGTAAGTGCTAACAGGAGCAAAAATCGTTTCACGGTTGCCTCCAATATGACCAATAACGTTATCGCAAACACCACGTCCGCGATAGATATCAGTATAATACATGCGCGATTTCGTGGCAGGTCAATAACGAGCATTTAACAGAATTTTTATTTGAGAGAATTGTCTAAACGAGTACCGCTTCGATGCGAGTTGCAACATGAAAGGGGCAAACGCGGGTTTGCTTGCCCCTTACCTACGCGGTTAATCTTCGTCAACTTCTGGAGAGGCAATGATGATGAGTGTCGCGTTTTTATCGACAGTTTGGCCTGCCTGACAGTGAATCGATTCGACAACACCGTTGATGGGTGCTTTAAGTTCGTTCTGCATCTTCATAGATTCGAGAATCACGACAGTATCACCTTTGGTAACTTCTTGCCCGACTTCGCACGTCACTTTGACAATCAGTCCGGGCATGGGGGCAGGCACTTCACCCGATGAACTACCGAGACCGCCGCGACGCTGCACCATCAGCAGCGCACGCTCATCCAGAACTTGCGCGTCATACATACGTCCACCAAGCAGCACCTGATGAATGCCCTCAGTCTCCTCGATAACCACCTCCAATGAACGGTCATCGGTGATTACCGAATAGAGGGATGGCCCCAATGTCAGAAAATCAACGTTGCGTGGTTCGCCGTTCAGGAGGATGCCGCCATTTTTGTCGATTTCAATTTCAAACTGCTCGTCATTGATGATGGTGACATATTTCATCGCTGCAACCTTTCCCAACGGGCAATCCATTTCCAGTTGCTGGCATCACGCTTCGGGGGCGAGACGACCTGTGCGGCTAACTGCCGTTTACGATGGGCAAACAGCGTCGCGGCAATTGCTGCCGTTTCAACTTCTGCCTGTGTTGGCTCTTGTTCGTAAGTAGTCATGCTGAAGCGCGATTCGACAAAATTGGTGTCGATTTGACCTGCGATGAAGCTAAAGCTGTTCAACAAATTGATATGGAACGGGATATTGTGCTTCAAGCCCATGATGGTGTATTCGGACAGCGCACGCCGCATCCGCAACATGGCCTCCGAGCGTGTTTCGCCCCATGTGATCAGCTTTGCAATCATACTATCGTAGTAAGGTGTGATTTCCGCGCCGGGATACACACCGCTATCCACCCGCACGCCGGGGCCAGTTGGCACAATCATCGTCGTGATTTTCCCGGTAGACGGCATGAAATTACTGTAGGGGTCTTCGGCATTGATCCGGCATTCAATCGCCCAACCGCGTGGTTCGAGGAAACTCTTGGTAGGGGTCATAGGCCGCCCACGCGCGATACGGATTTGCTCTTTAGCGAGGTCAACACCGGTCACCAGTTCCGTCACAGGATGTTCGACCTGAAGCCGGGTATTCATCTCGAGGAAATAGTAGTGCTTATCCTTATCGACCATACACTCAATCGTGCCCGCGTTAACGTAATTAACGGACTGTGCGGCGGCAATCGCCATCTTGCCCATGCGTTCACGCAGGTCTGGATCAAGAAACACACTCGGCGCTTCTTCAACGAGTTTCTGATGCCGACGTTGAATCGAGCATTCGCGCTCACCAAGATGGATGATGTTACCGTGTGTATCGGCAAGGATTTGGAATTCAATGTGCCGAGCGCCAACTAGCAATTTCTCCATATACACATCGCCATTACCAAAGGCGCTTTCGGCCTCACGACGTGCTGTTTCAAGTGCTTCACGGAAGTCTTTTGCGTCGTGAACGGCACGCATCCCCTTACCACCGCCCCCAGCAACGGCTTTGATCAGCACGGGGAAGCCGATTTCCTTCGCTGCGGCAGCAAGGTCTTCGTCACGCATACCCGCATCGGTCCCCGGAATAAGCGGCACATCATATTTGCGTACCGCTTTGCGCGCCTGTTCTTTGTCGCCCATTGTGGCAATCGCATCTGGCGGCGGGCCTATCCATGTGATACCTGCGTCCATCACCATTTGCGCGAATTCGGCATTTTCCGCCAGAAACCCATAACCGGGATGGATGGCATCCGCACCGGTTTTGCGGGCAGCGTCAATGATTTTCTCTTTGCGAAGATAACTCTCTGCCGGGCGCGGCCCACCGATATGGACCGCTTCATCGGCATAACGCACATGGAGTGCAGCCCGGTCTGCATCGGAATAGACCGATACCGTTGCAATGCCTAAATCGCGGGCGGCACGAATAACACGAATGGCAATTTCGCCCCGATTGGCGATTAAAATCTTATTGATGTTGGTTTGCTGTTTATCTGCCATTGTCGCCTCCTATAGGGGAATATTGCCGTGCTTACGAGGCGGATTGACATCGCGCTTGTTTTGCAGCACTTCCAGCGCATTAATGAGGCGCGGGCGGGTATCGCGCGGTTCAATCACATCGTCAATGTAGCCGCGCCCGGCGGCAATATACGGGTTGGCGAATTTTTCGCGATATTCCGCCGCCAGTTCCTTTTTCTTCGCAACCGGGTCTGCGGCGGCTTGGAGTTCACGCCGATAGATGATTTCCACCGCGCCCTCTGGCCCCATGACCGCGATTTCAGCAGTGGGCCAAGCCAGATTGAGGTCGCCGCGAATATGCTTGCTGCTCATCACGCAGTATGCACCGCCATAGGATTTGCGCGTTGTGACAGTCAACTTGGGCACAGTCGCTTCGCAATAGGCATACAGCAATTTCGCGCCAGACGAAATAATGCCATTGTGTTCCTGATCGGTACCGGGCAGATAACCGGGTACATCCACCAAAGTAATGATGGGAATATTGAAACAGTCGCAATTACGAATGAAACGCGCCGCTTTATTGCTGGCTTTGATGTCGAGCACGCCTGCCAGTACCATAGGTTGGTTCGCCACAATACCAACGCTGTGACCACCCATACGCGCATAACCGACCACAACATTCTGGGCATATTCTTCATGCACTTCAAAGAAGATGCCATCATCAACGATTTTATTGATGACATCTTTCATGTCATACGGTTTATTGGGGTCAACTGGCACGACCTCATCTAATTCCGGGTCGGCACGCAGCGGGTCATCTGTCGTGGCGACAAATGGCGAGTCTTCCATATTGTTTTGCGGTAAATAGCTGAGCAGTTCGCGCACCATCAGCAGCGATTGCGTTTCGTCATCCGCCACCAGATGGGCAACACCGCTTTTTGCGGCATGAACACTGGCACCACCCAACCCTTCAAATGTCACTTCTTCATTGAGCACTTGCTTGACAACATCCGGGCCAGTAATAAACATATAACTGGTATCTTTAACCATGATGATATAATCGGTGAGTGCCGGGCTATAGACCGCGCCACCGGCACACGGCCCCATGATGACGCTAATCTGGGGGATAACACCGCTTGCCATTGTATTTCGCAAGAAAATGTCGGCATAACCACCCAGACTATCAACACCCTCCTGAATGCGTGCGCCGCCGCTGTCATTCAAACCGATTAAGGGCGCACCCACCTTCATCGCCATATCCATTATTTTGCAAATTTTGCGGGAATGCGCTTCGCTGAGTGTGCCGCCCATAACGGTGAAATCTTGTGAATAGACATAGACCAAACGCCCGTCAATCGTCCCCCAGCCCGTGACGACACTATCTCCCATCGGGCGGTTTTTATCCAGGCCAAAGTCACTATTGCGGTGCTGGGCAAACGCATCTAATTCCCGAAAGCTGCCGGGGTCGAGCAAAATATCTAATCGTTCGTGCGCGGTTTTCTTACCCCGTTCGTGCTGGCGGGCAATGCGTTCTTCGCCACCCCCAGCTTGACTCTCTGCGCGTTTATTTCTCAGTTCATCTATTTTAGGATTTGCCACCATCCGACGCATTCTCCCTTAGTGTGTTGTGCGCTCGTCGTGCAATCACAAGCGCAATCAGCGTAATTCCTATTATGACGACTATGATAGCGACTAAAAATGGTATTCGTCCCTGCTCATAGTCCGCGCGACTAAATATGATGCGATGCAGCGCGCGATAGGCAATAAGACCAACCGTTGCCCCTATAGTATACCGCAGCGCGTGGTGATGATTACGGACAATAACCACTGCTAACCAGCCAAACACCAGCGACCACACGATGCTCACCACAAATTCAAACGGCAGTGACAAACTAATTTGTTCAACCACATTCTCTGGTATCTGTAACACTTGTATTGCGGCGCCGATTTGAAATAGGGTCAGCACCACCACCCACACCAACCAGAGCAGCCAGAATCGTGGACGCCCGCGCGTCATGGGGTATATCCAAAGCGATTCAACAGTTCAACGATGGCATTATTATAGGCTAGCGGGTTCTCTTCAACCACACGAATGGTATGGGTATGAGTCAACACCTGGTCGATTTCAGGCGACACATCCCACCCACCGGGCTGATAAACAAATCCATTGTGCCAAATAGGGATAATCACTTTTTCGGCTTCAACCGCCCATGCAATCTCATGCCGCGTTACCTCTGAGCGCAATGTATCGTTACCAAGCAGGACGATGAAGTAATCCTGTGATTGTACCCGTTCTTGTAACCCTGCCCGCCAATCTTCACCGGGAATCAGCGCCATATCCAAAAACGGTTGTAATCCGGCTTCTTTCAATCGTGCCACCAATAATAAGGCAAAGGCACTGCTTTCACTGCGTTTGTACGAAATAAAAATGGTCGATGGTTCAACCGTCTCAACCAATGCAAAGGCCGCCTGGGTCAAACTATAGGTATTCGAGAAGCGGTCACCACCCAACAGCGTCAAATAACCCATACGTTCCAGCAAACTCAAATCAGGGAATGCGCCATAACTTCCCCAACGCTGATACAGATACTGGCGGATAAATTCGGGCTGCGGCAAATAAAGCGTGTCATCTTCATGACCGGGCAACCCGGGAAAACCCTGCGTAAAGAATTGCACTGCCCACAATTCTGCCGCTGCGCCTTCCGCCAATTCTTTGGCTAAAGTGCGGATGCGCGCGACGGGATTTCGCGGTAAAGGCCGTTGTGACACACTTTGCAGAAACTCATCTAATGCAGTCATCGTGTATTCATCATATCCGACGATGTGAGGCGTATGGACGCGCTATTTTATTCTGCTGCCGGGACCAATGTTGCAGCTTCGGTTTCATCGGCAGAGCGTCCCGTCATTTCGACAATGCCCCACGCAATACCCAGTAGGACGATGCCACCAACAAAACACAGCACCATCAATATCCACAATTCCGCGCGAATGGAACTGCTGTTATCCAACGATAATGTGAAGATTTGCCATGCTGAAATGATTGACAATGCTAAGAAGGCAATGGCAGTGAGCAGGCTTATGGCGATGATAATCGGTCTCAACCTAAAACTCCGTTGGTCTGGTTGTCTCACAATCTCGACTTCCTACTATACCCTATATCATCACCTGTGGGCGATACTCACCAAACACTTCGCGCAGGGTATGGCAAATTTCGCCGAGAGTCACATCGTGTTCGACACAGTGAATGATATAAGGCATGAGGTTATCGCTGCCTTCCGCAGCGGCTGCCAAATGATTACGCAGTTCACCAACCTTATCGTTATCACGCGCGGCACGCAAGTCTGCCAACCGCTGGCGCTGTGCGGCTTCAATTGCCGGGTCTACACGCAGCAGGTCTTGTTCGAGGTCTTCATCCACCACAAACTCATTCACGCCGACGATAATCGCCTCCCCCACTTCGACAGCCCGTTGATAGCTATAGGCCGCATCCTGAATTTCTGTGTTCATATATCCGTCTTCAATCGCAGCCATTGCCCCACCCATGGCATCAATCTTGTCGATATAGTCTTGCGCGCGGGTTTCGATTTCATCGGTCAAAGATTCGATGTAATAACTGCCTGCGAGGGGGTCGATTGTATCGGCAGCACCCGTTTCATGGGCGATGATTTGCTGTGTACGCAGGGCCACCTGTACGGCGTGTTCAGTCGGCAGCGCAAGGGCTTCATCTTTGCTATTGGTATGCAGCGACTGCGTGCCACCCAGCACGGCTGCCAGCGCTTGCAGGGCGACGCGCACGATATTATTATCGGGCTGTTGCGCCGTAAGCGTACTGCCACCGGTTTGTGTATGAAAACGCAGCATCCAGCTTTTTTCATTTTGTGCCTTGAAGCGCTTTCGCATGATTTTCGCCCACAAACGCCGTGCCGCACGGAATTTGGCGACCTCCTCCAGAAAATTATTGTGGGCATTGAAGAAGAATGAAAGCTGCGGCGCAAAATCATCCACATCAAGCCCTGCCCGGATTGCCGCTTCGACATAGGCGATACCATTCGCCAGCGTAAATGCCACCTCTTGCACGGCAGTGCTGCCGGCTTCACGAATGTGATAACCACTGATGCTGATGGTGTTCCAGTGCGGCACGTCGGTTTTGCAGTAAGCGAATAAGTCCGTGATGAGGCGCATAGACGGACGCGGTGGAAAGATATATGTCCCACGCGCGATATATTCCTTGAGGATGTCGTTCTGGACTGTCCCGCGCAGCTTATGCGGTTCAACCCCTTGCTTTTTACCGACAGCGATATACATCGCCAGCAAAACGGCTGCGGGCGCGTTTATCGTCATACTGGTCGAGACTTTATCCAATGGAATCTGGTCAAACAGCGTTTCCATATCGCGTAGACTGCTGATACTTACGCCAACCTTTCCTACCTCGCCCATCGCCATCGGATCATCCGCATCATAACCAATTTGAGTCGGCAAATCGAATGCCACAGATAGCCCGCTTTGTCCCTGTTCCAGCAGGAAACGATAACGCTGATTGCTCTCCTCGGCTGTACCGAATCCAGCATACTGGCGCATCGTCCAGAAACGACTGCGATACATTGTGGGTTGGACACCGCGCGTAAAGGGATATTCACCGGGATAACCCAGCGCTTCATCGTAATCGTCTTGTATGTCATCCAACGTATACAGGCGTTTCACCGGAATACCGGATGATGTTTCAAACTCGGCCTTGCGCTCCGGGAAACGTTTCAAAATAGGCGCGACGCGCGTTTCTTCCCAATTGTGTGTGGCGTTACCGTTCTTCGTCATGCCGATGCTACTCCTCATCATTTCCGGTTGATTATCACTATCAGTATAGTCGGTTCAAGCGCCAATCTACTTGTGATTTCTATCACAATTCGATGGGTCGAAACGCACTGAACGGCACAGCAACACCTTCAAAATTAGCAAATGTCAAATCCTGCATATCCAACTTGAGATGATGGCGCACGTTCTCAAACAGGCGCGCGTAACTCGCTGGTAGACGGGTTGTATCCGTTAGCTGAAGCTGTACAATGGTCGCTTCGATAGCGGCAGGACGCCCCTCGATTTCAACAAAATGACCAAAAGGCATTTCATCGAGGACAATTTCCGTATCCGCCAATATATATGTGGTGCGATATTTCTCATAAATCATATAGGGGTGATAACCCAATTTGCCCAGTATGACTTCCATCGTTGCAAAATCGCTCACATCAACCTCTGCCTCAAAGCGGCTGATGATGCCATCACGCACTGTTCCCGGCGATTTATACGTCAAGCGCACACGCGAATCTTCTCGCAAGCGGACGACAATTCCCTGTGCGGTCAGGGTTTCGGCGGCATTTTCATACCGCACATTGCGCTCATAGACACGCGGATGCAGGAGCGTGGCTTCAAGGGCTGTGAGCCGTGACTGAATCGCTTTATGGTTGGTCACATAGAACTTGACTTCAGTCTCTGTCGTGGCGGTCATGTCCCTATTTGACTCCGCGTACAGCCTCTGGGAAGTTGTCGCGAATGGCGTTCACAATTTGCTCATAAACCGCTTCGGCTTTCGTGGGTGACAGAATCACACTCTTATAGAAACTGCCCGCCGCACGTTCCAATAACCACAGCGTCTCCCCATACAGCGCAATGCCCGGTTGGTCGGGCAGGTTATCAAAGCGCACTTTACGCAAGAGCGCCTCGAATGCTGCGTATTTCTCATCATCTGAGGTGTGTTTGATGGGTTTATGCTCAAACAAACCCTGATACACAATTTCCATCTTCATATTATCAATCAGCGCATTACGGATAGTCGCAACAGAATTTCGTCCGTCCCCATCCGGGTAATTGACCGTCACCCGATACACCGACTTAACGCCGGGTTCGAGCGCGATTTTGGCAATTTCAGGCAGACCAACAAATTCTGCTACAGCGCGCAAGGGCGCGGCATGGTATCGCATCACATTTTCCTAAACGGTGATCATCAGGCAGTTGCGTCAATGTCGAATACGACTTTGCCGAATACATCAAAATTTTCCAGCATTTCCTGTGCTTCACGCGCTTTTTCCAGCGGCAGTTTTGCGCCAACCACCGCGCTGAGCTTGCCCGCGAAAATCAGGTTCATGACTTCGACATAATCGCGATGTGGCCCCATCGTGCTGCCGATGATGTCCAGATGGCGGAAATAGACTTGCCGTAAATCAACCTCAACCACCGGGCCGCTGGTATTGCCCACAATGAGCACCCGTCCGCCGATGCGGGCGCTGCGAATGCTGTCCATCAACGTGGCTTTACCCACATTATCGACCACCACATCCACACCGCGTTTATTGGTCATTGTATAGACGGCTTTTGACCAGTTGGGGTCGTCTTCACGGTTAATCACAAAGTCCGCGCCCAGTGCCTTCGCGCCGTCACATTTATCTGCGCTGCTGCCCACAACATAAACGGTCGCGCCCGCGAATTTGGCAATCTGAATGCTGGCGGTATTGACACCGCCACCCGCACCCACAACCAGCACCGTCTCGCCTGCGCGCAGCTTACCGCGAGTCATCAATGAGTGCCATGCCGTCACATAGACCAGTCCCGCCGCAGCCGCATCAGCAAACTCGACACTATCCGGCATTTTGAGCACATTACGCTGCGGCACAACTGTGTATTCGGCGGCGACACCGGGCACATGCTCACCCAGAATCGCGATGCGCGTCTGATTTTCCAAGCCTGTCATGAGCGCCGGGTCATCAGGGCGCACCAGCGTGGGGTCTATACAGACACGATCACCGGGCGCATATTGAGTCACACCCGCACCCACTGCGTCAACAATCCCCGCGCCGTCTGAAGCCATAATATGCGGGAGATCCAATTTTAGACCAGGCCAGCCTTCGCGTACCCAGATGTCCAGGCGATTGAGCGCCGCCGCTTTGATGTTCACCCGAACTTCGCCCGCCTTTGGTTCTGGCTTGGGCAAATTATCGACAAAAGCGACCTGATTGATGTCTCCGTGTCCTTTGATTACCGCCGCGCGCATCTTATCGCAGCCCCAATTCATTACGTGCAATCACCATACGTTGTATCTCACTTGTGCCTTCATAAATACGGGTAATGCGTGCATCACGATAGTAACGTTCCACTGGCAGTTCTTTACTATAACCCATGCCACCATGAATCTGTACCGCTTCATCGGTGATAAAGGCAGCGGCTTCACTGGCGAACAGTTTTGCCATACTCGCTTCGGTGGTATAGCGTTCGCCTGTGAGTTTGCCGCGCTCTTTCGCCTGTACCGCGTTATAGACGAGCAACCGAGCAGCCTCGAGACGGGTTTTCATGTCGGCAATCTTCTGTTGAATCATCTGGAATTGCCCGATGGGGCCGCCAAATGCCTCCCGTTCACGGGCATATTGAATGCTAGCTTCATAAGCGGCTTCGGCAATCCCCAGCGCCTGCGACGCAATACCTATACGGCCCGCATCGAGCACCGTCATCGCGATTTTGAAGCCCTGCCCCGGTTGACCCAGTACATTTTCAACCGGACATTCATAATTTTCAAAAATTAGCTCGCTGGTCGCGCTGGCACGAATACCGAGTTTGGGTTCTTTCTTCCCGCGAATGAAGCCGGGTTTAGTCGTGTCGATGATGAAGGCCGTCACGCCTTTGTGTTTTTGTTCGGCGTCCGTCATCGTGAACAGAACGACGTAATCGGCTACCGGGCCACTGGTGACCCAGCTTTTACGCCCGTTGATGATATAGTGTGTGCCTGCGTCATTGAGTACCGCGCGACTGAGCATCGTCCCGGCATCGCTTCCCGACATCGGTTCGGTCAGGCTGTATGCGCCGATTTTCTCGCCAGTGGCAATCGGTGTGACATATTTATGCTTTTGTTCTTCTGTGCCAAATTTGAGGATACCGTGACAGTAGAGTGAATTATTGACGCTAAGAATGGTACTGTGACTGGCATCGGCCTTTGCTACTTCGACCATCGTCAGCACATACGCCAGTGTATCCATCGCCGCGCCGCCATATTCTTCTGGCACTTCGATGCCCATTAGCCCCATCGCGCCCATCTTTTTGATGGTTTCCAAAGGGAAGTCCCCCGATTCGTCGAATTTCTCCGCAATTGGCACAATTTCGTTCTGGGCAAAGTCACGCACCGCTTGTTGTAACATCCGATGTTCATCGGTCATGGTCAGGGTTAAAGGCTGCCCCTGTTCTACCGTCACCATCGCGTTTATCCTCCACACTATTCAGGATGAATATCAATTTACCTAGTCTGCAAGGCATTATAACATTTCAGATAGATATGCCTATCATCACTCGTAAAGATTGGAGACATTGCATGAAAATCAATCACCTCGCCGTCATTGTAGAGGATATTGACCATTCACTGACATTCTGGCGAGATGCGCTGGGATTGGAAGCAAGCGGGACGGAATATGTCGATGAGGAATGTGTGCAAATCGCGATGCTCACCATCGGCGATGCCCGCATCGAACTGGTACGTCCGACGACGGATGACAGCGGCGTGGCGAAATATCTCGCAAAAAAAGGGCAAGGGATGCACCACCTGTGTATCGAAGTTGCCAACATTGAAGCCACCATGCAGCGATTAGCCGCTGCCGGTATCGAACTCATCAACGAGACACCGCGCCAACGCGACAATGGTCAACGTTATGCCTTTGTCCATCCCAAGAGCACGGGTGGTGTATTAGTCGAATTGTATGAGGCGCAAGATTAGTTAGCCGGTATCCAATCCCGTTCAATCAGAAATGCGGCCAATATCCGCGCGGTAAGCAGATAGCCATAGCGCGATAGATGTCCATCACCCGTGAAGGATAGACTGCCTGCGTCTGGTCGGATGGTATCGACCAGAATATCGGGGTCATAATACATCAAATACAGATTCTGAATATCACCCGATTCACGAAATATGGGCAGCATGTCGAGATAGGGTGTGTCGGTATCGGTAGTGATTCGCGCCATCATTTGCTGCGGCGGGTCGCCAAATCCCCCTTCTACTGGTAACTGCGCTAAGTCGGGGAAAGCGACGATCACAAATGGTATCCCCTCTTCACGCAGCAGGGTTATTGTCTCACGCAGTGACGATTCATAGGCCGTCCATGCGTCAGGATAGGCATCGGGCATGATGAAGGTCAGGTTTTGATATGTCTCGTGCAGTCCCGCAATCGTCGGTGTGATACTGGCAACCTGTCCTTCGATGCGATACTCGGTCACCTGTCCACGCCAACGCTGAATAACACCATAAAGCGCGAGGTTGTTTTCCATCCATTGCCGCACCGGATTTTGTTCCGCCAAAATAATCGGCTGTGCCTGCCGCAGCACCACATCCCGCGCGAAATACTGGCGCATGACCGGCTCCATATCAAAAATGTCGTTGGTATAGAACCCGAGGATGACCATATCCGGTTCGAGCGCCAATCCTTTATCGCGCAAATAGGCGAGCGAGTCGGCAATTGTATATCCCGGCACACCGGCATTCAACACCTGCACACGACGGGATTGTATCTGATTGAGCACTTCTTCCAGACGCGCAGGCCAGGTTTCTTCGTTGTGGACATAAAAGCCAAACGTGAAGGAATCGCCAATAGCCAGAATGCGGAACACAGCGGGATTATCGTCCAGCTCATCAACATTCCGCAGGCCGACGCTGTTGGTATAGAGATGATACGGTCGCAGC
Source organism: uncultured Anaerolineaceae bacterium (assembly GCA_964614375.1). Lineage (GTDB taxonomy): Bacteria > Chloroflexota > Anaerolineae > Aggregatilineales > Phototrophicaceae > CAZTLI01. The sequence goes on along the minus strand of CAZTLI010000056.1, from coordinate 3,996 downwards.
GGATAAATCAGTTCTACACTGTCGATATTCGGGCGTAAATCACCATATCCGCCTGTACTATAACCAAAACCAACCGGGGGTGTCGGTGGTACTGGCGGACTCCACAATAGAATACGTGCCAGCAGTTCAGCAGCAATGAACATGCCCAATGTAATCAGCACGATGATGAGTAGTTTATGTATTCGCTCAGACATACCAATTTCCACATTTGCCGCCGCGCGCGAAGTTTAGCACAACCCTGATTTTGGCACAATTCATTGCAAATCGACCTCCGCAAACCCTGCGTTTACCCGTCGTAGCATTCCCCCCGCCAGCTAAATCAGTTACACTACTGCGCCGATTATAGATGTATGCTTTTGACCCTATGAAACAACTTCGACACACACTGCGCTGGCAGGATTTGGTCTGGCTGCTGGTACTCATTATCTACATTTTCGGCGGCACGGGAGCTGTCCCATTTCATGGTGATGAATCAACCATCATTTACACCAGCCGGGATTATTTTTATCAGTTCGTGCAGCGGGATTTAAGTCTGGTTACCTTCAACGAGACGCCCATCAGTCCGACAGAACAGCATCTGCGCCTGTTGAATGGCACGGTATCCAGATATCTGTTTGGACTGGTCTGGTATACACGCGGCGGCAGCATCAACACGATAAATGAACAGTGGGATTGGGGCGCAGACTGGCAATATAACCTGTCGAATGGGCACATTCCGACAGATGATTTACTCATTACCGCCCGAACAGTTTCGTCGGCATTATTGGCAGCGAGTGTCGTTGTTCTGTTCACCATTGGCATGATGCTCGGTGGACGTTGGGTGGCCTACCTCGCCAGCCTGTACTATGCGCTCAATCCAGCGGTGCTGCTCAATGGACGGCGGGCAATGATGGAAGGCGGGCTACTATTATTTACCCTGCTGGTTGTGTTGATGGGATTGTGGTATATCCGCAAACGCACATGGCGCGCGGCGATAGGCTTGGGTATCGCCTCTGGCCTCGCTGTTGCGTCCAAACACCCGGCAGCAGTCACGGTTTTAGCTGTTTTTGGTGGCATCGCGCTCGATTGGTTGTGGACACTATATCGAAATCGAGAACTCAAGCTCATCATGCCTCGTATCGCGCACATTATCGTTGCTGGCTTTTTAGCGTTCGGCGTGTTCTACGTGATCAATCCGGCATGGTGGGGTGACCCGGTTGGGCGTCTGGGTTATGTAATCAACACGCGCACCGAACTGCTTGAGGGACAGGTCAATACATTTGGCGGATATGTGGATTTTGGCGACCAATCTGCTGGATTTTTACGGCAAACGTTCGTTGTCTCACCGCAATACTATGAGGTCGATACATGGCAGGAATGGATTGCTGCACCAATTGCGGCCTATGAATCATCCATCTGGCGTGGAGTCAGTCTGGGTGGGTCTGTTGGCGGCGCACTTGTCATTATCACGTTGATGAGTATCGGCGCATGGAGTCTGGTGATGAAATCAAGCCTCGAATGGGGCATCAAATTCATCATTGGCCTGTGGGTAACAGGTACACTGCTAGTCACCTTGCTATTGACGCCATTGGAATGGCAGCGATACTATTTGCTGGCTTATCCGGCAGTAGGGTTATTAGCCGCTGTCGGTATCCGGGCAATCTGGATGAGACGATACCCAAATGCCGCGCATTTGACTGAAGACAACACGCAGCGATAGTTGCCTATGGAACTTTCCCCTACATATTGGCTTGAACAAAGTGTCGCCGCCTTGCCCGCCGCCGTGTGGATGTTCTTCGGTGTGGGTTTGCCCTGGTCACTGGCGATACTACCCCGACGTGATTGGCCTAATCGGGCATTAACCGCCTGTCTCATGTTGATGCTTGGCCCGGCATTGGTCACCGCGTGGATGTTCATTCCCGGTTCGCTAGCAGCGGCGCAGGATAGCGGGACATCGCCTTATAATTTCGGCGTGATATTTATGGGAACAGTCGTCATTGCTGCGATTGGCACGGTCAGCGCGTGGCGAAAGTGGCGGCATAATTTGCCCGATACAGGGAAAATTCACAGTCCGCTGGCAGTAGATGAAAAACTCATCATCGGACTCATCGTCATTGCGCTCGTCTTACGCTGGCTGACCACCGCTTATTGGCCTTTCACATCCTATGACCCGATATGGGTCTACGGTTATGAGGGCCGACTTTATACGCTGCTGGGGCAAATTCCACAGCACATCGGTTATTATCCCCAATTTTTACCCCTGCAATATAGTTACATGCAGCTTGCCATCGGCGGCATAGATGACCACGCAGCGCGGGCAGTCCTGCCATTTTTACACATCGGCAGTATTTTGGCAGTGTACGTGCTGGGTTCACGCATATTCAGTCGGCGGACGGGTATTTTTGCAGCCGGATTGTGGGCACTGTATCCGCACGTCGCAGATTGGGCATACGTCGGCGATCTTGAAATCCCGGTGACATTTTTGTTGACAGGCGCGGCAGCATTCCTGTTGATGGCGTGGACAACCGACGAAATTCCATACAGACGCCGTTATGCCTTGATAGCAGGGTTATTTCTCGGCACGGCGTTATGGACAAAACCGACAGCGGGCGCGCTGGTATGGGGTGTGATTTTGCTTGCTGCGGCGGAATTTGTTCGGCTTCGCCGCGATTGGGGCGTGTGGAGGTCACGATTTGAAGCGACAGCCATCATGGGGCTGGCGACAATTCCGTTGGGGGGCGTGTGGTACGTGCGGAATATCACACTTGGGCACGATGCCATTGACCTGCCGCCTGCATTCTGGCTCACACAGGCCGAACGCAGTGGACGTGAATTCGGTTGGCCTTTGCTGGCGCTGATTGTGTTGATGGCCTATGTGTATCTCGGAAGAAAACCGCGTCCTAATCCCATCGCCGGTCTGATTGGGCTGGGATTAGTGCTGGCGGGATTACTACCGTCTATCATTCCGCCGCTGCTCTGGCGCTGGTTTCCACAGCAATTCGAACCAGTGCGATTTAATGCACCCAGCAACGCAGGGAATTTACAGAGCAGCTACATCACGCCACTGGAATGGGCGCTGTTGGCGGCAGGTATCGCGCTGCTGATATGGACGTTCTGGCGATATGGACGGGAACACTTCACCGACAACACAATGCGGACTTTGCGGAAAATCGCATGGATCGGCCTGCTGGCGCTGCCCTACTTTTTGACGTGGTTCTATTCCTACAGCTATCACTATCGGCTGAGCTTCCCGATTGTGCCGCTGATGCTGATGCCAACGGCGGTTGTCCTGGCGCACTGGATAAATAGTGAGAATGTGGTGCGGTGGCGCAAAGCGTGGCGCAGGGTATATCTACTCATAATCGTCATCGTGTGTATACCCGGCGTGGTCAATACACTTTATCGCATTGGGGAGGGCTGGGACTGGTTGTGGACGGATGTGTATGTCAACGATACCGAGAAATACGCCAGTCAACATCCATCACTGCTATTTGTCGTCGGCGATTTAATCACGTATGCCGATTCTCACGAAAACGATCCCGTTGTGATTGCGCCGGGTGCTCAACTTTTGCCATTTTTCTTTCCCACCTATGACATTGACATCACAAGCGTACCAACACGGATTGAAGAACTAGACGGCGCAACACACTATGTCTACAGTCAACATGCCCAGTGGCGCTATGAGGATGCTGGAATAGAGTGGACGGAGAATCAGATTGTGGCGGGTTTGGGTCGTGTAGACTTGTTCCAACCACGCGCGACACACGATGATGGCAACTTCTTCTACGAAAACTATGAATTGAACATCGGCTATCGGCTTGTGTCACCCACCGACCTCAATATCAGCAATCGCGCGGACGCCGATATTCGGCTTGGGGATTCGATCCGGTATGTTGGCAATAACGTTCACTACACTATATTTATTGACCGTGAACGCATACTCGTAGAATTCTTCTGGCAGGTCATCGCGCCAATAGACGACGATTACATGGTCTATATCCATCTCGTAGACGAAGC
>CAZTLI010000055.1:262-18024 GCA_964614375.1 uncultured Anaerolineaceae bacterium | reverse complement strand
CGGGGAAGGCATCGTCCAGTCGTGAACGGCGCGTCATCGTCCCACCATGCCAGTGGAACAGGACCCGGCCTGTCGTCAGATGATAGGGGTAATCTTCATCGGGTAGTTCGCTGTCTGTGCCATATTCCAGCGACCAGAATTTGCCTTTGCCACGCGGGAATTCGTCTTCGAACAGGTAGGGTGTGCCGGGATGATCTGCTGCTGGGCAGGGCCAATGGACGCCCCCTTCGCGCTCCATCCGTTCGTAAGTGATGCCGTTAAAGTCGGGTGTAAGCAATCGCATTTCTTCCCAGATGTCTTCAGGGTGAGCATATTCAAAGCCTGCGCTCTGTTCGACACCAAGCAGCGATTCCATGCGTTTTGCTAAATCACAGACTATCTCCCAATCTGCCCGCGCTTCACCAACGACTGGGAGTGCTTTTCGCACCCGTTGAATGCGACGGTCACTGTTGGTGAATGTGCCGTCTTTTTCTGCGAAGCTAGCAGATGGCAAAATCACATCAGCATGTTCGCCTGTTTCGTTCATGAAAATGTCGATGCAGACGATGAAATCCAGCGCTTCGAGCGCATGTTGTGCATGTGACAGGTTCGGTTCACTCATCAGCGGATTTTCGCCCATGACGACCATCGCCTTGATGTGTCCGGTGAGCGCGCCATCCACCATTTCGGTCACTGTCAGTCCGGGGTCGGGCGATAGCGCCGTATGCCATGCCTGCTCAAATTTGGCTTTGATGTCGGGACTATCTACGCGCTGATAGGCGGTGTAGACATTGGGTAGGCCGCCACTGTCGGAACAACCCTGCACGTTATTTTGCCCACGCAGCGGATTCAACCCCGTGCCCGCTTTGCCGACATGCCCGGTCATCAGGGCGAGATTGGTTAGGGATAGGGCATTATCCGTGCCGTGTACACTCTGGCTAATACCCATGCCCCAGTAAAATGCGGCTCTATCTGCCTGTGCATACATCCGCGCCGCTTTGCGAATGTCCTCCGCAGGCACGCCACTGATGGATTCCGCCCATTCCGGCGTGAATTGTTCTAATGATTCGATGTATGACTCAAAATCTTCGGTGCGATTGGCAATAAATTCCTCGTTATACAACCGTTCTGTGACAATCACATGCGCCATCGCCTGAAAGACCGCGACATCCGTGCCCGGTTTTTGCCGCAGCCACACTGTCGCAAAGTCGGTCAACTCAATCTGGCGCGGGTCGATGACAATCAATTTCGCGCCATTTTGCCGCACGGCTTTTTTCAGAAACAAACTGATGACAGGATGGGTCTCGGTCGTATTGCTGCCCGTGACGATGAACGTATCCAGATTTTCCATCTCGGCGATACTGTTGCTCATTGCGCTGGAGCCAATCGCCAGTTGCAGCCCTGTGACACTTCCTGCATGGCACAGCCGCGCACAGTGATCGACATTGTTGGTTTTCATCACCGCCCGCACCCATTTCTGGAACACATAATTGTCTTCGTTGGTGGCCTTCGCACAGGCATAGGTCGCGATACTATCGCCGCCATGTTCGCGGACAATTTGGGACAATCTTTCACTGACGAGGTTTAACGCCTCATCCCACGATGCTTCACGAAACTCGCCGGGAAGGCCGTTGCGAATCAGCGGTTTTTTGAGGCGTCCGGGATGTGTCGTGAAATCCGTCCCGAAACGACCTTTGACACATAAATTACCATAATTCGGCGCGCTGTCGAACGGCGCATCCACCCGATAAATCAGGTCTTTTTTAATTTGTAAGTCCATCTGGCAACCCACACCACAATAGGGGCAGGTGGTGCGGACGGTGCGTTCGGGGGTCAAAGCGCGTTGTGCGACCATAATTCTTTTCCTTAGTTCTGCCTATCTGTGTCCAACAACTTTTCATTTGTGCGTATGCCTATCACTATAACATACCTGTTCACGAAACGCAGTCACACTCCCTGTTCCAGATTCGCACAAGGCGCTGTAAAACAGAGGCGCAACCGATTACATTACGAATACTATTGCAGAGATTTTGGTTACTGCGGCCTGGATTGGGCAGTATGTGCGACCATATTGCAATAAATAACGAAATATTAGCCGTTATTGCCTGCTTATCAGGCGTGATAGAAAATTCAAACCCATATGCTTTTGCCGCATCTGTAAAATACACCAGAGGTACTACAGGTCACTTGGTGTTGGGTGTGCATCGTGTATACTAGGGGCAGGATGTTTGTATTTTTGTGTAAATGAACCTAAAAAGATTGTTTAAACTGAACGAAAGTCGCTGTGTATGCAAACACACACCCTGGACGATTTACTGCGACCCTATATCGGTAGAAAACAGGACGCCTTACTGCCTGTACTGTGGGATGTGCAGACTGCGTTCGGACATATTTCGGCGGATGCTGTGCGCGATATATCACACCTGCTGCGCGTACCAGAAGCCAATATCTATGGCGTTATTGAGTTCTACAGCCTATTTCACACCGAACCCACAGGCGAAATAATCATCCGCATCTGCACTGACCAGTCATGTGGACTCGCTGGCGCAGATAACGTCATTCACACAGTTTGTGGCCGACTCGGTATCCACGCGGGCGAAATGACCGCTGACGGACGTTATACTGTGGAACATTCACCGTGTTTGGGTTTATGTGACCATGCTGTTGCGGCGCTCATCAGTCAACGTGGGCGCGGCGAAACACTCATCGGGACTGTAGATGCCGATACCCTCCTGAATACGCAAGACTTTGAGCAAACGCCCCGAACCTCCCGTATCACTGGCGATCAGCGCGTCCTCATTCCCCATACTGGTAAACATGACCCACAATCGCGCGAAAATTACGGCGACTATGCCGCATTGCGTAGAGCGCTGGAAACGATGTCTCCCGGTGATGTTAGCGCTGAGGTGGAGCAGTCCGGTCTTATCGGGCGTGGTGGCGCGGCCTTCCCGACGGGTATGAAGTGGCGATTGGCGCGAGAGGCGAATAATCCGCCGCATTACGTGGTGTGTAATGCCGATGAAAGCGAACCGGGCACATTCAAAGACCGCGTGTTGTTAGAAACTCGTCCGCATCTGGTGCTGGAGGGAATGGCCTTATGCGCCTATTCCAGCGGGGCGGAACAGGGTTATATCTTCGTGCGGGGCGAATATCCCGAAGCGACAGCGGCGATGCAAACTGCGCTCGATGAAGCGACTGCGGCAAGTCTGATCGGTGAGCGAATCATGGGCACGGATTTCTCGTTCCATGTTGAAATTCGGCGTGGGGCAGGGGCCTATATCTGTGGCGAAGAGACGGCGCTATTCGAGGCGATTGAAGGCAAACGCGGGTTTCCGCGCATCAAACCACCATACCCGACTGTGCATGGTCTGTTCGGTCAGCCTACGGTCGTCAATAATGTCGAGACGTTATCCGCTGTGCCCGGTATCATCGCACACGGCGCGCAATGGTTTCGGCAGTTTGGAACAGAGAAGAGCACGGGCACAAAATTGGTTTCGATTAGCGGGCATGTGCAACACCCGGCGGTCATTGAACTCGTTCCGGGTATCTCGCTGCGGCAGTTGATTGACCGGCATTGTGGTGGGGTCATCGGCACATTGCAAGCGGTGTTAATGGGCGGTGCAGCAGGCACATTTTTATCGCCCGACGAAATTGATGTACCACTAACCTTTGAAGATTTGCGGGCTGCTGGTGGCACATTCGGTTCGGGCGCGGCTGTCGTTTACAACGATAGTGTCGATTTGCGCGACGTGTTTCGACGGTTAGCCATATTCTTCCAGCACGAAAGCTGCGGCAAGTGTTTTCCGTGTCAAATCGGAACACAGCGTCAACTCGAAATCGTCAATCGGCTCGGCAGTCCACTGGCAGGAGATCGTCAGCGCTTGCACGATGTTGGCGTTACCATGACCGAAACATCGCTGTGCGGTCTGGGGCAGACGGCGGCCTCTGCCCTTCTCAGCGCGATGAAACGCTGGCCTGCGCTGTTCGACCCGTCCGCAGCCAAATCCAACGGAAAACAATAGGGGGTATGATGACTGACAATAACCGTACCGTGACCCTGAACATTGACGGCAAAGAGATAACCGTCCCCGAAGGGACGACCATTCTGGAAGCGGCGCGACAGCTTGGTAAAGATGTGCCTGTGATTTGTTATCACGATGCAACGACTGCCAACGGGCTATGTCGGTTGTGTGTGGTGGATGTGAATGGTGGGCGCTTATTGCAGCCGGCGTGTGTAGCGGCCTGTCAACAGGATAGCAAAGTCGAAACCCGTAACGAGCGGGTCGAACGCGGACGTCGTACTATTCTGGAAATGCTGAACTCGGCAGTTAATCTCGATGAAGCCCCTGAAATTCAAGACATAATGACAGATTATGCCGTTGATGTGGAACGATTCCCCGATGCACAGGCGCGTGAACATGACGTGATAGATGACAACCCATTTTATGTGCGCGATTATGGGCAGTGTGTGTTGTGCTGGCGCTGCGTACAGGTCTGTGCCGAAGACGCACAGTATACATTCGCGCTTACGTTGGGCAAGCGCGGCTATGAGACGCATGTAGCGACGACATTCGATGTGTCGATGACGGAATCGCCATGTGTGTTTTGCGGGCAGTGTGTTGGGGTGTGTCCGACGGGCGCGCTCAAGCCGAAAATTCAATGGGGGCTGGAACAGGGTAAATCTGCTGATGAGATTCGGCAGATGACGCGCAAACCCAAAAAGCGCAGAGACGAGTCGTAACCGCTATGGATAACCCGATACCCGGCGTCGTGCCGTATACCTATATTACCGTTGAAAATGATCATTTTGAGTCCATAGATGGCGGTGTCATCGAAGAGCTGCTCGTCAGTATCTACGTTAATGGTGAGGAATTAGCAACCGTGATGTGCAGTCCGCTAGATCAGGAGGCGCTGGCGCTGGGATTTTTGTATACCGAAGCTGTCATCGACTCGGTTGATGAGGTTGGCCTCATTCGCGCCAATGTGCCCCGTACCACTGTCGATGTGCTGCTGAAGAAACAAGACTTTTCACCCCCGCGCCGGATGATTTTAACGTCGGGGTGTGGCGGTGGCATTACCCTGCAAACGTTGCAGGATACGCACCCGCCACTGCAAACTGATTTTGTGACGACGCCAGCAATTATCCATGACCGGATGCACGACCTGCAAAGTGCAGCGCAACTCTACAACACGGTGCGCGGCGTCCATACGGCGATTCTGGCAAATACGGAGCGCATGTTGACTGCTGCCGAAGATGTGGGTCGTCATAACACGATTGATAAAATCGCGGGCAAAGCCCTGCAAGCGGGGATTCCTACTCGTGATTGTATGATTCTCACCAGTGGGCGCATCAGTTCAGAAATGTTGAATAAAGCCCGACGATTAGAAGTGCCCCTGGTCATCAGCCGGACAGCGCCGACGAGTATCGCTGTCCGATTGGCGGAGGCGTGGGATATCTGTATTGTGGGCTATGTGCGGCGTGGGGGGATGCGCGTCTATACTCATCCCTGGCGATTGGGATTGCGTGCAGGTGTTCCGATGATGGATAGGGCACAATGACCGGGAGCGCGCTCTTTTTCAACGTCCAACCTGTAGCAGCGGTGCTAGAAACCATGTTTGACCATTGGACACCGCAACGATCTGCACTTACCTGTGACCCGCGTGAGGCGTTAGGCAAAGTGTTGGCGAAGGATGCGGTGTCCCCGATAGATTTGCCGGAATTCACGCGCAGCACGGTTGATGGATTTGCCGTTCGTGCGGCGGATACCTTTGGCGCGACAGCCTCACTGCCTGCTTATTTGACGGTTAGCGGGCATGTGGCGATGGGGCAGATGGCAAATGCCAAAGTGGAATCCGGTCGGGCTGTCGAAATCCACACGGGTGGGATGTTACCCGATGGCGCAGACGCAGTGGTCATGCTGGAACAGACGCAAACGTTTGGTGACGATGAACTTGAGGTGCTGTCGCCCGTCGCACCCGGCGAGAATGTGGTTCAGATAGGCGAAGATGTGACCAAAGGCGCAGTAATTCTCAAGGTCGGTCATCGGATTCGTCCGCAAGACATCGGCGGTCTGCTGGCGGTTGGGATTTTAGACGTGGAAGTGACTGATGCGCCGCGTGTGGGGATTTTGAGCAGTGGCGATGAACTGGTTTCGCCGGATACTACCCCGTCAATGGGTCAGATTCGCGACATCAATGCCTATACGCTGGCTGCACTGGTCGAAGCGGCAGGGGGCGAACCTGTTTTGTTCGGTATCGCAACGGACAATCTCGATGATTTTACAGCGAAAGCGCGTGAAGGCTTCGCGCAAGTCGATATGCTGGTTATCACGGCGGGGAGTTCGGTCAGCACGCGCGATTTAACTAACACCGTCATTGGTACGCTGGGCAGTCCCGGCATTTTGCAGCATGGATTGGCAGTCAAACCGGGCAAACCGACGATTCTGGCTGTCTGCGACAATAAACCCGTTATTGGACTGCCGGGAAATCCGGTGTCGGCCTTGCAAGTCGCGCGGCAGGTAGTCGTGCCATTGGTGATGTATTATCAGGGTGTGCGTGAAGAACAACCCCAGACTGTACAGGCTGTTTTGAGCCAGAATGTCGCTTCGACAACCGGACGCGAGGATAGTATTCCTGTGCGCTTGGTTGAGCGTGACGGAAGGTTGTGTGCCGACCCTGTTTTGGGGAAGTCGAACTTGATTTTTACACTGATTCACGCCGATGGCTACGTGGTTGTGCCATTGGATAGCAACGGTCTACGCGCTGGCAGTGATGTCAATGTGCATCGGTTTTAGGTGAGGAATTATCAATGGACGCTTACATGCAAGAACTCCGTGTGAAAGAATTTGCCCGACTCGATGCGGGTGGACATGCCTATCTGGACTATACGGGTGGCGGATTGTACGCCCAGTCGCAGATTGATGCCCATACACAACTTCTGGCAACTTCCGTGTTGGGAAATCCTCATTCTGAAAATCCCACATCACTTGCCAGTACCCACAACGTCGAGGCGGCGCGCGAACGAATACGCGCCTTTTTCAATGCTGATAAGATGGAATATGAAGTTGTGTTCACGGCGAACGCGAGTGGCGCGCTTAAATTGGTGGGCGAAAGTTATCCATTTGAGGCAGGTTCGCGCTATGTCTTGACGGCGGACAATCACAATTCGGTCAATGGCATCCGCGAATTCGCCAGCACAAAAGGCGTGACGGTTGCGTATATACCCCTCAATGACCAGCTTCGGATTGATGAAGCAGCGTTGCACAGCTATCTCGATGGGCTGGATACGACGAAATCTAATCTATTCGCGTATCCGGCACAGTCCAATTTTACAGGTCTCAAACATCCGCTGGAATGGATTAGTCTGGCGAAAGAGATGGGCTATGATGTGCTGCTGGATGCGGCGGCATTTGTGCCCACAAATCAACTCGATTTGGCTGTACACAAGCCCGATTTTATATGTCTGTCCTTCTATAAGATGTTCGGCTTTCCGACGGGTGTTGGCGCGTTGATTGTGCGTCGTGAAGCCATGCAGAGGCTGCATCGGCCCTGGTTTGCGGGCGGTACGGTACGGTTTGTATCGGCGCAGAATCGCGTGCATTTGATGCAGTTGACGGGTGAGGCGTTTGAGGACGGCACAGTCAACTATATCAGTATCGCGGGTGTCACTGCGGGATTGGACTTTCTGACCCGCGTGGGCATAGAACGGATTCACCAGCATGTGACCGACTTGACTGGAATCTTGTTGGCGGAATTGCAGCAGCTTCAGCATAGTAATGGCGAGCCACTCGTTGTTATCTATGGCGATTCTGCGCTTGCGATGCACGGTGGCACGCTTGCATTGAATGTCCTTGCGCCAGATGGTTCTGAAGTGGATTTTAAAATCGTCGAAGACCGCGCGAATAAGCAGAAAATTTCGCTGCGTACCGGCTGCTTTTGTAATCCGGGAGCCGCGGAAGCTGCTTTTCGCTATAACCAGCGCGAAGCCTATCAGTGTTTTATGGAAATCTCTCCAGAGGCATTCACCTTGCAGCAGTTCTCAGTCTGTCTGGCAGGAACACCCGTCGGGGCGGTGCGTGTATCGGTTGGAATTGCCACCAATCTGAATGATGTCGAGCGGGTGATCGACCTGTTTAAGACGTTCATTAACTGTAAGCCAATGCCAGCGACCAATCGACAGGTGCCAGAAATTGTAGGTGGTTGAGTGGATGAGACCGGGAGAAATATCTATCTCGAAGACATCCCGCTGGATGACGCATGGGCGCGATTCGAGACGGCGCTGGTAAGCACACGCCGCTGGAACGAACTTTCGGGCGAAACGATTCCACTATCGGAAGCACTGGGGCGCGTGCTGGCTGAACCGGTTTGGGCTAAATTATCGTCCCCGCATTATCACGCCGCTGCGATGGATGGCTATGCAATTCATGCGGCGGATACCCTGGGTGCGACAGAAACCCGCCCAATACAACTCATCCTTAATCAACAGGCTGTCCCCGTCAACACGGGCGATCCCATTCCCCCTGATAAAAATGCTGTGATTATGGTGGAACATGTTCACCACCCAGACGCGAACGCGATTGAGATTCGCGCGCCTGTTGCGCCCTGGCAGCATGTGCGGATGGTGGGTGAAGATATGATTGCCACCGAGCTGGTATTGCCCGCCAATCATACCATTCGTCCGGTGGATATTGGCGCGATTGCAGGCTGTGGACACGGCGACGTAACCGTGCGAAGGCGACCGCATGTCATCATTATCCCGACAGGTGATGAACTGGTCGCCGCGGGGACGATACCCAAACCCGGTCAGATAATCGAATATAACAGCCTTGTTCTGCGGGCGCAGATACTCGAGACGGGTGGCACAGCGACGATTGCGCCACCCGTCCGCGATAATTATGAATTGTTGAAACAGGCTGTACAGGCGGCCATTGCATCGCATCCTGACTTAATTCTCGTTTTGTCGGGATCATCGGCTGGCAGCAAGGATTTCACGGCGCAGGTGCTGCGTGATGTGGGTCAATTGCTGGTGCATGGCGTGGCGGTGCGTCCGGGTCATCCGGTCATCATCGGGATGGCAAGAGACATTCCCGTGATTGGTATACCGGGCTATCCGGTGAGCGCGGCGCTAACGGGTGAACTTTTTGTGCAGCCGCTGCTGGCGCGCTGGTTGGGTGTATTGCCGGAACGCGAACAACGCCCACGTATCCACGCCAAACTAACTCGTAAATTAATGTCGCCGACTGGCGATGACGATTTTGTGCGTGTGACCGTCGCTGATGTGGATGGGCAATTGTTGGCGACGCCGTTGAGTCGGGGCGCAGGGGTGATTACGTCGCTGGTGCGTGCGGACGGATTGGCACATATCCCGCGTTTTAGTGAAGGCGCAGATGCCGGACAATCGGTAGAAGTGACGCTATATCGCCCATTGCATCTCATTCGGCGCGCGCTGCTTATAATCGGCAGTCATGATCCGATGCTGGACTTGCTGGCGCAACATCTGGCTGCGGATAGTCCCGGTTCGCGATTGGTCTCGGTGAATGTAGGTTCGATTGGCGGGCTGGTGGCGCTGCGCCGTAGAGAGGCGCATTTAGCAGGGATACACCTGCTGGATACGGATACGGGCGAATACAATCATGCCTATGTGAATCAGTATTTGCCTGATGAACCTGTGCAACTCATAGCGTTTGCCCACCGCGAACAGGGATTCATTGTGGCAAAGGGCAATCCGCACAATATACAGTCGTTCGAGGATTTGTCGCGTGTGCGCTTCGTCAACCGCCAGCGTGGGGCGGGGACGCGCCTTTTGCTGGATTATGAACTGCAAAAACGGGGCATCGAAGCATCACAACTCGCGGGTTATGAACGTGAAGAATACACCCATCTGGCAGTGGCGACCGCTGTGGCATCGGGCATTGCGGATTGCGGGCCAGGTGTTCGCAGTGCGGCGACTGCCATGAATCTGGATTTTGTGCCTGTTGGTTGGGAACGCTATGATCTCGTGATTCCAGAGCGACATGCACAGCATCCGATGATGATTGAATTGCTTAGCACACTCCGTTCTCAAACATTTCAGTCTGCGCTATCGGCTCAACCCGGTTATGACACCCGCGAAACAGGCCATATCCAGCGGAAATAGAACAGGACTCCCAAGTTTGAAGAGTCCTGTTCGCGCAAATTCTCTATTGCACATCTTTAACGTAGACGACTTCGCCTGTTTCTTGCGATCTTGCAGCGGCGATGCTGGCTTGTAGGGCGGCGCGGGCGTCAACCTGTGTGACAATGGGCGGCTTTCCTTCGCGCAGGCAATCGACAAAATGCGCGATTTGCGCCGTATACGCGGGGCCGAAGCGTTCTGGGAAATGGGGCACAACATCATGACGTGCGCCATCGCGTGTTAAGGTCACGACAGCCGTTTCGCGCAGATAACCGACCAGCAGGGTGCCTTTTGTGCCGATAATTTCGCAACGAATATCATAACCATAGTGCGCGGTACGACTCACCTCGATGTTGCCCAGACCCCCTTTTTCAAATTTGAGGTTTATCATGGCGTTATCGACATCACCGACCAGTTGTAATTCTGGATAGACGAGAGATGCGACTTCGGTGTGAACACGGAGTATCTCGTCACTCATCATCCACCGCACCACATCGAAATCGTGAATGCCCATATCCACAATGAGGCCGCCGCTGACGTTCGGGTCGGCATATTCAAGGCTGGTGGCGAACGGATCACGTCCGATGGCACTGATTGTCACAGGTCTGCCGATGACTCCTTCGTCGATTTGTTGTCTGGCAGCTTGATAGTGTTTATCGAAACGGCGCATAAATCCGACCTGAAACATCACCCCCGCTTTCTCGATGGCGGCAATCATTTCGTCGGTTTCGGGCAGTGTGAGGGCGGTGGGCTTTTCGCAAAAAATCGCCTTGCCGGCCTCGCTTGCGGCGATGACCACCTCGCGATGGGTACTGGTTGGGGTGACGATAATCACGCCTTCGATGTCTTTATTGGTCAGCAGATCATGATAGTTGTTGTAGGCGATTACGTCGCTGAAATGTGAAGAAAACTTATTGGTGACTTCAGGACGGATGTCGGCAATGGCGATTAATTGTGCATTGTCGAGCTGTCGCCCGACAAAGTAGCCATAAAGCTGTCCCATACGCCCCAGTCCGATGACACCGATACCTACTTTTGCCATATATCGTTTCCTTTTGATGAATAATGTTAGCCGTTTTCGTAATGCTGTTGTTTGTTCAATGCGTTCATGCCCGCGTTGAGCACCTTTACAATACGATCCACATCATACGTACATCCAGCCCATGTCCCACCACTCGCGGCCTGTAATGCTGCCCACAGGCGTGTGTCGTCAGGCAGTTTGGTGTCCGGCTGTAAATCGGAGTGCGGGCTGCGTGTTGCTAGCAGTGTTTTCGCTTCTTCGGGTGATAAGTCACGATCTGCTGTCCCGACCAGCATAATCGAACCCGATAGTGTATTGCGATCTATGATGATGTCGATGATGTCGCCATCGCGCACACGCCCTATGGGGCCGCCTGCCAGCGCTTCGGGGCCAATATGACCAATACATGCCCCTGTGGATACCCCCGAAAAGCGCGCGTCGGTCAATACAGGGACGGTTTTGCCCCATGCGATGTGTTTCAACGCGGCGGTGACCTGATAGGTCTCTTCCATGCCTGTGCCAGACGGCCCAACGCCTGTTAATACCAGTACATCATTTGGTTTGACTGGATTATCGGTCAATCCTTTTATCGCGCGTATGGCTGCCTTTTCTGATGTGAACACGCGCGCTGTGCCACGATGCCGATATACATTGTCATCATCTATGACACCCGGGTCAATCGCTGTCGCTTTGATGACCGACCCCTCTGGTGCGAGATTGCCCACCGGGAAGACGATACTGCTGGATAGACCGTGCTTGCGGGCGGTTGCTGCGTCCATAATAACGTGATTGGGATCAACGCCTGTTGTAGCGGTCAGGCGTTTCCGTGCTATTTGGCGTCTTTCACTGCCTGCCCACCAATTCAAGACAGCGCCTAATTTTTCGCCTGTGACGGTCAATACATCCAGATTCAGCAGTCCCATATCGCGCAGATGCAGCATGACTTCGGGCACAGCACCCGCCATAAATACCTGTACTGTCGGATGGTTACGGGGGCCGTTGGGGAGCGCATCGACCAGGCGTGGTGTGCTGCGATTGACACGATTCCAATCTTCAATCATTGGGGGTTTGAGACCGGCGGCATGGGCAATCGCGGGGATGTGGAGCAGCAGATTGGTTGAACCCCCGAATGCCGCATACACCATCATCGCGTTTTCCAGTGCGGCAGAGGTCAGGATTTGTGCAAGTGTGATAGTCGATGCTTTGAGTTTTAATAGCGCCAATGCTGAACGACGTGCCATATCCAACCACACCGGTTCGCCAGACGGTGCAAGGGCACTGTGCGGTAATGTCAGTCCAAAGGCTTCGGCAACAATTTGCGCTGTCGCAGCCGTTCCCAAAAATTGACAGCCTCCACCCGCCGACCCACAGGCGCGGCAGCCCATTGACGCCGCATAATCAAGGTCGATGATGTCGTGTGCAAAGCGCGTGCCAATGGTCTGCACTGTGCCGGCATCTTCTGCATCCTGTACGGGGAGTGTCACGCCGCCCGGTACGATGATTCCCGGCATATCACTCAAACCCGCCAGCGCAATCATCATCGCCGGCAGCCCTTTATCGCATGTCGCCACGCCCATCACGCCGTCGCGGGTGGGCAATGACCGGGCTAACCGACGCAGTACAATCGCCGCATCGTTGCGATAGGGCAGGCTGTCGAACATGCCACTTGTGCCCTGTGAGCGGCCATCGCAAGGATCGCTGCAATAGAGTGAAAACGGGATGCCGTTTTGCTGCCGAATAGTTTCTGCGGCTTCTCTCACCAACAAACCGATTTCCCAATGTCCGGTATGCAGTCCTAACGCAACGGGCGTACCATCTTCTGCCCGTAGACCGCCCTGCGTGCTCAAAATTACATATTGTTCACGATTGACCTCTTCTGGATTCCAGCCCATTGCCACATTTTGAGTCATGGCGAATAGGTTACCACTCGGTTCGTTGAGCAGCATATCCTCGGTTAAGGGTAATTTGCCGTCGTTGGCTGTGCCATACGTCCGCGTATGACGGATCGAATCACTATCGCCGAGTATGTCGTTTATTGTCGGAAGATTGCTTGTGAGCATCAGTCGAACTCCGCTTGAATGCGATTGGCTGCTAGGTAGGACTGGAATTGTTCAATGGTTTGCCGGATGCCATCGGGCAGTGGTGTCGCATAGACAGTCGCAAAATGACGCTTAAGTTCGCTGTCATCAAACGCTTCAGGGAATGGCAGGGCATTATCCGTGTGGGTGATGTTCGCGCCGGGTATGACCTGTTGAATGAGCGCGATAACCTGCGCCATATCAACAATCTGCCCACCTAGGTTGAAGGCATACGCGCCATTTATGGGTTGGTGGCTAGCTGTGATAAATTGCTGCGCGACATCCGACGCGAGTTGTAATTGCATCCTGCTGCCAAATCCTATTTGATACGATTTTCCGGCTGCGGCGGCAAGCATGGCCCTGGTTGGGTCACTGGTGAGACCCTGATCACGCCCGATGCCATAGACGGTGTAGGGACGCAGCGCGATGCTGCTGAGACTGTAGTCTTGCCAGTATATAGCGGCTGCGCGCTCGTTGGCCTGTTTATAGACGCCGTAGAGGGTGCGTGGATCAAATGGTGCATTGTGGGTAATCGGCTCTGGTGGATAGACAGCGGCTGGCCCATAGACAGCGATAGACGACGCATAGGTCAGATGCTGAATGCCTGACTGTCGTGCGGCCTCGAATATGTTGATAGTACCCGTGACATTGACCTGTGCGCCGCGCACGGGATTGGCCCGGCAAAATGGCACTTGCAATGCAGCCAGATGGATAATGTGGGTGATGTTGTGCCGCTGGATTGCTGCTGCGACCTGCTCGTAGTCGGATAAGTCCCCTTTGACGAACACAATATCTGCCTGCTCATTTGTCGTGAGCAGCAAATCAAGGCGGTGGCCTCTGTCGTGCAGGTCAAAACTGACAACTCGTTCGCCGCGCTTTATCAGGTGATAGACAGTCCACGCGCCGATGCAGCCCAGCGCGCCCGTGACAAGGGTGGTTCGGGTGGGCATAATGTGGCCTCAGGTAGTCTGGCACGGATTTTCGAGTTGTCCGATGCCGTCAATTTCGCACATCACCCGGTCTCCATTTTGCATGAACAGTTTTGGGTCACGAAAAACACCGACGCCGTGCGGTGTACCCGTCAGGATGAGATCACCCGGTTCGAGTGTGAAGGCAGCGGAGCAAAACGCGATGAGATGCTTGACCGGGAATATCATCTCGGACGTGTTACTATCCTGCACAATCTGGTCATTGAGGGTGCAGCGCAGGGGCAGGGCCTGTGGGTCTGGGATTTCGTCAGCAGTGACGATAACAGGCCCTATTGGGCAGAAGGTATCCAGACTTTTACCGCGTACCCACTGCTGGTCGCCGAACTGCAAATCACGCGCGCTCACATCATTGGCGACGGTGTAGCCGAAGACATACTTGAGGGCGTCAGATTCCAATACGTTGCGCGCGGTCTTGCCAATGATGACGGCTAATTCGACTTCAAAATCGACCTGTTTTGTGAGTTCGGGTGACCATTGAATCGTGTCATTAGGGCCAATGATGCTGGTGGTGAATTTGGTGAAGATGATGGGTTTGGATGGTGGGTCGATGTTTTGTTCGCGGCAGTGATCCATATAATTCAGGCCAATGGCGATGATTTTTCCCGGACGTTCGACTGGCGCAAGTAATTTTATGCTGTCTAGTGCGAGTTCCTCGCCACCATCGGGACTTTTGCCGGATAAGATGTCCGACCAGGAGCGTGTCGCTGCCGAAATTGTTTGCCCATTGAGGACGCCATAATGAATATTGCTATCGTGTTCAAAACGCACCCATTTCATCGTTCACTGCTCCGTTGGGTTGTGAGGAAAAGCCTCGTTATAATTGCCCTTTAAAACTCAGGGAGATAGTATGACACAGAACCAATTCAAAGGCCAAGTTGCCATTGTGACCGGTGCGGGAGTGGGGATTGGTTACGCAGTTGCTCGACAGCTTGCGCTGGCTGGGGCGCGGGTGCTGCTGAATGACATTGATGGTCCAGTGGCAGAGGAGGCTGCTGCTCGTATTCGTGACGACGGTGGTGTGTGCCAATCTGCTGGTGGCGATGTGGCAGATGTGGCGGTCACACGCGGTCTGGTTATGCAGGCTGTTGAGAAGTTTGGTCGATTGGACATCGCTGTTGCCAACGCTGGATTAACCAGTTGGGGTGACTTCTTTGAGTATGAGCCGGATGATTTTGACCGTGTGTTGGGTGTCAATTTGCGCGGATCATTTTTTCTGGCACAAGCCGCCGCGCGACAGATGCGCTCACAGGGACAGGGCGGACGCATTGTGTTGATGTCATCGGTCACGGGACATCAGGCGATTCGTTATATTGCGGCATATGCGATGACCAAGGCAGCGCTGGAAATGATGGCGAAAAACCTCGTGCTCGAACTCTCGCCGCACGGCATTACGATTAATGCTGTAGCACCCGGCGCGACTCTCACGCCCCGCAATTTGAAGGATGACCCGGATTATGAAACCATCTGGGGTAAGGTCACGCCGATGGGACGGGTTGCACAGCCAGAAGATATAGCCCATGCGGCGCTGTTTCTGGCGTCTCCACAATCCAACCAGATTACAGGCCAGACCTTGATTGTTGATGGTGGTTGGACGGCAGTCAGCCCAACGCCATCACTTGATTTTGTCGAACAGGAGAACGCATCATGACAAACCCGCTGCGTGTAGGTGTGATTGGTTGTGGCGCAATTGCCCAGATTATGCACATTCCCTATCTCACCGAGCATGAACGCTTTGAATTGGTCAGCCTGTGCGATGCCTACGAACCTGTGCTAAAGGATGTCGCTGACCGTTTTCGGGTTGAACGCCGATATACCGAATGGAACGATTTATTGGCAAATGATGACCTTGACGCGGTAGTCATCGCACACGCAGGGTCGCATCACGATAGTGTTATCGCGGCATTGGATGCGAATAAGCATGTTTTGGTCGAAAAACCACTGGGCTGGAATCTGACGGAAGTCGAAGCTGTCGCGGCGCGTGCCAGACAAAGTGACCGTATTGTGCAGGTGGGTTACCACAAGCTGTATGACCCCGCGTTTGACTTTGCCCGGCAACACATTCACCAAATGAAAGATTTGGGTTTTGTCCGCATTACGGTGCTGCATCCCGCCAATGAGTTGGGATTTTCTCCACATAGGCTGCGACGCGGTAATGGGCGTATCGAAGAAGGTCATCATGACCCCGGTACATGGGAAAGCCAGTATCAGGGGCAGTTAAACGCATTTGCAACGGGGGAACTTGCTCCGCTGGTTGATGCTGCATTAGGTGACAAAAAGCAAAATCCCCATCTCAGGCTGGCGTATGGCATTTTGACGATTAGTTTGATTCACCAGATTTACATGCTGTTTGGGCTTTTGGGTGAACCAGAAAAGGTCATCAGCACCGATGTCTGGCGCGATGGATTTTCCATTCATGCGCTGGTGCAATTCCCGAATGATGTCCGCTGCACGCTTGACTGGCATTTCCTTTCGCACCTGAAGCATTATCATGAAGAATATGCCTTCTATGGCAACTTTGACCGCGTAATCCTGCGTTTTCCCAGTCCCTATTTCCGTAATTTCCCCAGCCCGGTCACGATTGAAGGTGGGGAAGGGGAACTGGCATGGGAGAAGACAGTGACCGTATCCCATAGTGAGGCGTTTGAAAACGAACTATTGGCGTTTTATGACAATGTGCAGAGTAAGACCCGGCCTGTTTCATCCGTAGAGGATGCTGTGAAACACGCCCGATTTGTACAGCAGTTGATCGATGCAGTGCGATAGTGATGTTGAATTAAGATGTTGCGGATGAAGGTGATTTTTCACTGGATTTTTTGCGATTGCGCGCCACATCAAATCCTATCCAACCAATCGACAGCAGAATGAGTCCTGCGCCGCCCATGATGAGGGCGTTATAACGTTCCTGCACCAGATCGCGCCGCTCCAAATCGGATGCGACCAGTCCGCGCGCTTCGGTATTGCTGCCTGCTGTCGCGGGTTGTTCACCTGTGCGAACTTGATAGGCGAGGTTATTATCCAGCGCGATAGAGGTGCTGACGAATTGCACAACGCCTAAAACAACCAGCACAATCCCTATCAGAATAAACGCGATTATCGCACCACGAACCCAATCCGCATGAATGTGTTGACGCATACCGCAACCTGTATTCTTTCTTCATTGCCGAAATTTCTATTTATGTGATGTGGGGTATTGTACGGAAGAAATCCGCCAATAGCAAGCAGCGTAGGCGTGCGGATAGCGAACTTGTTGACAACAAACGGGCTATTGGATACGCTTTGTTATCAATTATCAATAATCAATAGATGCCTAGAGAATGACCTCTACTTCTCGCCACAAAAAGCGATTGGGTTCACTGGCCGATCAGGTGTATGAACACTTGCGCGCGGACATTATTTATGGTCGCTTGCTGCCCGATGAACGACTGGTCGAACTAGAAATCGCCGCGAATATGGGTACAAGTCAGGGGCCTGTACGTGAAGCCTTGCAGCGGTTGGAACGCGAGGGTTTGGTGGAACGTCGCGCACATCGCGCTACATTTGTC
>CAZTLI010000055.1:0-252 GCA_964614375.1 uncultured Anaerolineaceae bacterium | reverse complement strand
CAGGCGACACCGCTCCCTCAGTAATCTAAAGCCCACGCCGATTTCCCCGCAAGAAATATACGAATACTTCGAAATTCGGCGTGTGGTTGAAGGGTTCGCAATGCGTCATGCAATGGAATACATTGGTGAAACCGAATGTCGAATCTTACAGGGGTTGGTTGATGAGATGCAGCGCGCGGGTCAAGCCGATGATATGGCGTGGCTGGTCGAAAGCGATATGGCGTTTCACCGACATATTTGTGAATGGTCAGG
>CAZTLI010000054.1:0-18122 GCA_964614375.1 uncultured Anaerolineaceae bacterium | reverse complement strand
AAGCGTTGGGTGGCTCTCATTGTGTGCTTCACGAGTATTGCGGCGAGCGTGTACGCCGCAGACTCCATCACCGGAGTGAGTCTGGGCACGGCAGCACCTCCGGGCATGCTCGGCAGTTTTTCCATGACGAACTCGTTCTCCGTCCCCGGGGCAGAGACCGACATAATCGACACCTTCTCGTTCTCCGGAGGCCGCACGGTCAGTCTCGCGCCTCACGACGAACTGCTTTGCCCGGGTATCGCCCCAACATAAACTCAAACTGGTGCAAATCCTCCAACGCGAAAGTCAAATTGTCGCCATGACGGGCGATGGCGTAAACGACGCCCCTGCGCTCAAACAGGCCGATATTGGTGTCGCGATGGGAATCACCGGGACGGACGTCAGCAAAGGCGCCGCGGCAATGGTGCTGACCGACGACAATTTTGCCTCTATCGTCGCAGCCGTTGAAGAGGGTCGCGCTATCTATGATAACATCAAGAAATTCATCAAATATCTGCTCAGTTCCAACATTGGCGAAATTCTGGTGATGTTCGTGGCGATTATGGTCGGCCTTAAAGTGCCGCTGCTGGCTATTCAGATTTTGTGGATTAACCTCGTTACCGATGGTCTACCCGCAATCGCATTAGGCTTTGAACCATCCGAACCCGATGTCATGGAACGCAAACCACGACCCGTCGGCGAGAGTATTTTTGCAGGCGGCACAGGCCGACACATTATCTGGGTTGGTATCGTCATCGCTATCGTTACGCTGATCGGCTATCTCTATGGCTTCAGTGCCTATGGAATGGAACCCTTCAGCGAAACGCTCGGATTGGAAAATCTCAGCTATGACGAGCTTCAAACCGTTGTGCTCGACAATGCCGAAATCCCGGAAGACTGGCGCACGATGACGGTAGACCAGCGTCGGATGGAGCTGGAAAGCGAACTCAGCGGTGAAATTTCGTTTGAAGAAAGTGGCGAGGGACTCATCGGTGCTGCGGAGCGTATACCGCGTACCATCGCCTTCACGGTGCTGGCCTTCACGCAAATGTTTGAAGTGATGGCAATCCACGCAGGCGACAAAATCACGTTCTTCAAGGTATGGTTCAGAAACAACCGGTTGTTGTTCTGGGCTGTATTATCAACCTTTTTGCTGCAACTGCTGGTGGTTTATGTGCCGTTTTTCCAGAATATGTTTGAAACCGCCCCGCTGACAGCAGGCGAGATGTTCCTATCGTTCCTGCTTGGCGCGGTCATCCTGTTCGCGGTTGAGATTGAGAAGCTCGTCATCCAGCGTGAACGGGTGGATGAACTGGTGACGCCTGTCGCGTCTACCTAGCCGCGTTGACACCAGCGGCAACAATAACGGCGTGCAGAGCGAGTCTACACGCCGTTTTCTATTGGCTATGCGAAACCGCAGCGCGTCGTCTACAGGGTCACTCGCGCCGGGATGAATTCGTGTTCTTCCAGCCATGTCAATACCCGATTGACCGATTCTTCAACGGTTTCTTCATGTGTCGGCACACGAATATCCGGGTTTTCGGGATTTTCATAAGGGTCACTGACACCCGTAAAATTCTTGAGTTCACCCGCGAAGGCTTTGGCATAGAGGCCCTTCACATCGCGCTCTGCACATACTTCCAACGGCGCATCGACGAATACCTCAATGAAATTCGTCGTTTCATCGCGCACATAATCACGGGTTTCGGCATAGGGCGAAATGAACGACGCCAGTACACCGACATTGTTGCGACTGAGCAGCTTGGCGACGAAGGTCACCCGTTCGATATTCGTGTCACGGTCTGCTTTGGAAAAACCTAAATCTGCGGTCAGGCTCTTGCGTACCGTATCACCATCCAGGCGTTCTACACGGACACCGCGTGCCTTGAGTTCTTTTTCCAGCGCGACAGCCAGTGTCGTTTTACCCGCGCCAGACAGACCTGTAAACCAGATGACGAAACCGGGATGATTGATCATAGTGATGTGTTCTCCAACTTATGTGTCTCAGGGGCAATGCGCCCCGCTGTGCTGTATACAAGACGGCATTTTAGCCGATTAAAGACAAATTCCAGGCCGAACTAACTTTTCCCATTTCGCATCCCACGAATGAGCACCTCACTGACTTCAGGCCGCGTAAATTCAACAGGCAGCAGCTGCCCTGCGGACAATTTTTCGCGCACCTGTGTGCCGCTGAGATGCAGCCATGATTCCTTATCATGGGGGCAGGTCTTGGCGGTGACAATCCCCCCACAATCGCGGCAGTAGAAAGCGTGTTCAAAAAGCAGTGGCGTGATGCCAATCGCCGCCGGGTCAAATTCATCGAAAATCAACTGCGCGTCATACGTCCCATAATAACCACCGACGCCTGCATGGTCACGCCCGACGATGAAATGGGTACAACCATAATTTTTGCGGCAAATGGCATGGAAAATCGCCTCACGCGGGCCTGCATAACGCATCGCCGCTGGAAATGCGGTTAACAGCACACGATCTTGCGGATAATAATGATTGATGACGACTTCATAGCTTTCGATGCGGATGTCGGCAGCGATGTCATCGCCCTTGGTTTCGCCAACAAGTGGATGCAGCATCAAGCCATCCGCCATTTCGAGCGCACATTTTTGTAAATATTCATGCGCGCGATGAATTGGGTTGCGTGTCTGAAAGGCTGCGACTCGTCGCCAACCACGTTCGGCAAATATGGCTCTCGTCTGGGCGGGTGTGCGATAAATCGCCGGGAATGGCGGCTGCGGCAGTTCAAACATCCACACATCGCCCGCGAGATATACCTCGCCCTGTGCATAAACCCGCGCGACTCCGGGATGGGCTTCGTCCGTCGTGCGATAGACATTTTCGGCCTCAACCGACTTGTCATAAGTGAATTTTTCAGCCAATTCGAGCACAGCCACAACCGCGCCATTTTCATCTGCTAACGCCACGTCTTGCCCGGGTTGGAGACTGTCCGCAGTTGTTAGGTCAACGGGCAGCGTAATCGGAATTGTCCACGGCAAGCCATTACACAAGTGCATATCATGCACCACCGATGTATAATCCGCTTGCTTCATAAACCCCTGTAATGGACTAAACACGCCCGTTGCAATCAATTCCAGATCAGACAACGATACTGCCGAGAGTTGCACAACTGGCGCACCGGCAGCCCGCTGCTGCAAAACGGCTTTGTTTTCATCATCCACCAGACGGTTCACCAGCGTGCCGCCATGCGGCGCAATCAGGCGTACCTGGGTACGATTTTGCGTCATAACAGAAAATCCCTCACAACATTGTGGAAACAACAGCGGGGCATTGTAGCATGACTCTACATGAAAATGCAGGCGCGAAACATTAAGACTGTATGCGGATTTTTGACGCAGATTTGTTACGTTCGTAATTTGGCAAAACGCTGTGCCAGCACGACGAGGAAAATACTCAGCACGTATAACGCCAGCAGTGGCCCCATCACGAGGAACATATTCACGGGGTCAATTGTTGGGGTAATGAATGCCGCTGCAACCGCCGCCGCAATCACCGCCAATCGCCAGCTTTGCACCAGCGCGCGAGGTGTGACCATCCCCATCAGTCCCAGCACAAAAAAGACAAGCGGAGTCTCGAACGCCACGCCCATCCAAAAGATGAGCGCCGTTACAAAGCTCAAATACAGGTCGCCTGTCCATTCCGGGCTAAAAATATCGGTTTGAAACCCTTCGAGGAAAGTAATCGCAGGGGGCATCAAGACAAACCACGCAAATGCCGCGCCTAACAGGAACAGCACCGTAATTGGTGGAAGAGAATAAATAATAATACGTCGTTCGCTGGTTTTGAGGCCGACCATGATGAAAGACAAAAATTGGTATGTGATCACGGGAATGGCAATCATCCCGCCAATCAACAACGATACGCGAAAATAGACAACAATCGACCCCGTTGGCCCCAAACTCACCAGACGGCAGGGCACATCGGGCGGAATGGCATTGCAATAGGGCTGCCGCAGATAATCCAGACCCGGCCCCGCCAGTGCAAAGCCGATCACTGTGCCTATCACCAGGGCAATCGCGGCCTTAAACACATGCGAGCGCAATTCGCGCAGATTCGCCATGAAATCGTCAAACGACATCTGGTAGGGTTCTTCGGGGTCAAATACCGAATCATCGGCCTGGATAGCGGTGGAAAAGCCAGCGAATGGGGCTTGAATTAGACGCAGCGGCAAACGAAACAACGCGCGAATAGGTGAAAGCAACCGAGACATCATCTACCCCTATTCGTCATCTGAGTCGCCGGGCTGCGACCATGTGCCAAAACCGCGTCGTTTAGCATCGTCATGTTGCGACCATGTGCCAAACGCGCCGCTATCACCTTTTGTACTGTGTCCATTGGACGCGACTTTTGCAGGCGATTTTGCTGGCGTCGTCGGGTTGGCAGGGGCAACAGACTCTTTAACCTCGCTCATTGCTGCGTCTATCTCATCGAGCGGTTCGCGTATGGGGCCCGTGAGTTTGGTCAATTCTTTGCCCATCCGCTTGGATAAATTACGCCGATTGGGAATGGATTTGGGTAATTCGACATCAATACCGGCTTTATTGAATTCTTGCTGGAACACATCCATTGTCTGTGCCCACCAGCGGCGCGCCTGCCCCGCAAAGCGACCTATATAGTATGCCCATCGAATCATCCGTTCCGGGCCAGCAACAAGTAACATAATTATAAATATGGCAATGAGTTCCCAGGTCCCTATGCCTAGTATATTCATGATGAACCATCCTCATCATCGTCATCGGTTTGTTCTGTGGCGAATAGATCGCGCACGTCGTTCACCTTACCCAGCATCGCGCCCAGAACACCATTCACAAAGCGGGGTGTGCTGTCTGAACCGAACAACTTCGCCAATTCCACCGCTTCATCTATACCGACACCCACCGCGAGCTGTGGGCGTGTTGCCAGTTCATATACCGCCAGACGTAGAATATTGCGGTCAATAATCGCGACTTGATCGAGCGGCCACTCCAACGCATAGCCCTGAATCAATGTATCTAACTGGACACGATTCTGGATAACACCCTCGACGAGACGGCGCATATAATTGGCAATCTTATTGGACACCGGGCGCGCCTCCAACAATGCCGCGATGACAAGTCCGACAGGATGGCGGGCGCTGTCTATCTCATATAAGGCTTGCAACGCCATCCGCCGGGATAAGCTGCGTTCTGTGGATGCGGGTTCGTGTTCTATAACCTCACGAATATAATCATCGCTGTTTGGATCGAAGTCAGATGGTAACTCAGTCATTAGAACGTTCGCAAATTTTGCACATTGTTTGTGATTAATCACTCAATATTATCCTTGCAGTGTACACTAGATTAAAGCGTTTGCCTACAGACAACGCCGCGACTTCACACACTGTTTTCAGACAATTTACCCGACGATAACAGGACAATTTCCGACAGAAAATTGTGCAATTCTGATTAAATGTTTAACCTCTTCTTGACCCACCTGACCCATTACGACCAATTATCACACACATTTCGGGCAATTTACCCAAACTTCTTCAAGAATGATGCCAGACCTCTTGACTCGAACATTCAACCTATGATAAGGTGTTCATCGTTGTCTTGTATTCATGGTCAAAGCAGCATCTATGCAGGAAAGGAGGGTACAGTGATTATCAAGTTCGCATGTGGAGGAACAATGGGTTCTGGTTACATGATTAAAGGCCATCCTGTGCCCGGTTCATGGTCGCGTAGACGTTTCTAATCCTCATCAAGAGGCGCGAACCGTGGGCACACCACGGTTTTTTGTTGCCAGACCACCCACACCAATAGGTCACATCAGCTTACCTTATGCTGAATGCAGCGGCCTGTATCACGCATACAGGGAAGACCTTCACCCATGTCCAAATGAGCAGCTTTTTCTCGCCGAGTGTCTGATACGACAGAAAGGCTCTTGAATCATGACCAGGTACGAAGATCGCCCAACACTGGAATACTTGAACAACATGCAATATCGCCAGGAACAACTGGCACAAGCCGAAAACGCGCGCCTCGCGCAACAGGCACGCAAAAACCAGTCCACAACAAATCCTATGCGGTCGGCATTAGGGGGACTTGGTAAGCAGATGGTCTCACTGGGTACACGTTTACAGGCACTTTCG
Source organism: uncultured Anaerolineaceae bacterium (assembly GCA_964614375.1). Taxonomy (GTDB): domain Bacteria; phylum Chloroflexota; class Anaerolineae; order Aggregatilineales; family Phototrophicaceae; genus CAZTLI01. The sequence goes on along the minus strand of CAZTLI010000054.1, from coordinate 12,001 downwards.
GAAGATGTAAACGGTACGTCGCAGCAGTTGCGTCCCGAATGGTAATGCCAGCCAACCTATTCAACAGCATGTGCTACGCAAAGTCCATCACACACGAGGAGAATCAGCCATGAATCAGTGGTATATAGATTACTATCGCAGCGAACGGCTGCGCGAAGCCGAAAATGACCGGCTCATCCGATCCATCAAACTATCACATGCAGTCCGCAATCTACCAGCAGGGCTGCGGCGGCGTCTGACTGCGGTGAAGAATCACCGCTAAGCACAGACACCGATCAGGAGGGGAAACCCTCCTGTTATTTATTTTGCGGGCTTTGCATCTATTTATGGAGAAGATTGTTGGCGGAGCATATCAATCCGACGTTGTAAATACAACGAAAAGTAGCCATCATACCGTTCCCACAGGGTCGGCATACGCCAATCCTCCGCGGTGATTTGCTGGCGACAATGGGTTGTTTCACATGAACACGGAAATTCATCATACGCGGTACTGTCTGACATCGCGTAATCAAAACACACTTCATCACCCACCGCAATATCGCGCATCGCCACCAACCCTATCTGCCCATAAAGACCGGCGTTAGGGTCACATGAATGGTTAAAATGATCCGCAGGGCCAACGCGCGTCGATACAAGATAAAGATCATCATCCACTTGAATAGTCAAACTCCGCAAACTATCCGCTAACCCCGCTAATTCCGCCCCCGTGACAACCGTCCCACCCCACATCGCCAATAAATCACCTGTTTTGAATGCCTGCCGTGCAAAAACCGCATGTCCGCCTTTATCATCTATCGTCCGCGACTCGAGTCCCGCAGCCATCCATGAATTCGCGTGCAAATTGAGTGCCGAATTTGAAGCCAATTTCACCCTTCTCCCATTACATTTACAACCCAGGTATGAATTTGCTAAAGCATAGCATGTAGTCGGTCAAATTCCGATCCATCCGGTGGGCTGTTGTGGCAAGATCAACTCGATTGTATCGGTGGCAGTTGTGGATATTCAGGTTCGATGAGCATCGGTGGTGGCGCAGCCTGGCGCCTGTTCAGGTCTTCGATAAAGTGCAGCCATTCATTCAAACGGGCACACAATTCCGCGCTCAACAAAATAATTGAGGCGATGACATACGCCCATAACATCAGCACAATAACCGTCGCGATACCCCCATAAACGAACTGGTAGTTGGCGAGATTGGTGATATACCATGCAAATGCAGCCTTTGCCAATTCCCACCCCACAGCCCCAACGATTGCAGCCGTCCAGACCGCATCCCAATACACATAACGCGCGGGGACGAATCGAAACAACAGCGCGAATATCATCATATCCAATCCAAACGGCAAAAACACGGTGCCAATGCCTATCCAGATACTGGATGTTCCCGTCGCCGTCAGCACCGCATCCACCAACCGCAATAGACCCGATGTAATAAACGAGGTCATGACCAGCACAATTAAAATGACCGTCATCCCAAAGGCGAGGATACGCTGCCGCCAGAGGCTGCTGCGCTTGGGCACACGAAATATATCATCCAGCGACAGGGTGAGGTTAGAAAACAACCCCAGCGCCGTCCAGATGAGGACGACAACGGCGATGACACCAAAAGACCCGCCCTGCGCGAAGCCCTGCGCGATATTTTCTTGCACAAGGGTGATGGTGTCGGCAGGCAGGAATAAACGCAGGCCATTACTGATTTGCTGCTGGGCCACCGCCTCGCCCAATAAATTACTGACGCCCACCGCCAGCAGCAACGTCAGCGGAAAAACTGATAAAATGGAGAAAAACGCCAATGCAGCCGCTTTATGTGTCCCGGTACGGATAAAGTTGGTGACGGCACGCAACAGATAATGTGGCAGCGCGCGCGTTGCGACGCTGCGCCCGCGCCACCAGTGCCTTGCTGCAAGATATGTTTTCCTCAGTGTCGATTTCATCATGATTGGATTGTATGTCACTATGTCATTACAACTAATTATCTTCGATTTTGGCGGTGTACTCATGAAAACGGTGGATTATGCCCCACGCCATACGTGGGATACAAAACTCGGTTTGACACCTGGTCATGTAGAACGTATCGTACATGGCAGCGCAAGTTGGCGCAAGGCACAGACCGGCAGCATCAGTCTCGAGACCTATCGTGCCGACATCGCCAACCAGCTTCATATTTCGATGGACGATACACAAAAATTGCTCGTCGATTTTTATCGCGGCGACCAGCTTGATATGGCACTTGTGGACTATGTACGACAGCTTCGTGCTCATAGTTACAGAGTCGCCCTACTCAGCAACGATTCAATAGAATTAGCAGACAAACTGCACCAACTGAACATCGCGCAGCTATTCAATCCGCTCGTCATTTCGGCACAGATTGGCGTGATGAAACCAGACCACCGCGCGTATGAAGCCGTTCTCGAACAGGCACAATGCCCGCCTGAGTCGGCTGTTTTCATCGACGATATGTCCCCGAATATCGCAGGCGCGGAGGCCGTCGGAATCCACGGTATCCTCTACCGTGATGGTATGGACATCGCAGCCGCGTTACAACCATTTCTTGATGCTGATTGATCATGCAATTTTCGCCCAATAGCGACTTTTGCCCGGCGGAATGCTGCCGATTTACTCAAAAAGCGGTACTATAGACACTGGTATAATTGTAAGAGGAGGCTTGTTCTAGCATGGAACAATTGCTACAAGACATCTGGCGCATTATCGGACCAACCAACATGCCCTGGGATATTTTTATCTATATCCTCTTTTTTCTGTCCATTGTCGTCGTCATCACCATTCCTGATAAAAATATGCAGCCCAATGTGGTCATGTGGATCGTACTCCTGGCAGTCGTCGTCGACAAAGTGCGTGGTTCAACCGGCGGCGATGTCATCTTACCGGGATTTGATGATCGGGGCTTTGGGACATTGATGACACACGTCATTATCGCCATCTTCCCATTTATCGCCGCTGGACTCATACGGGGGCGCAAGCGCAACGACAAACGGGGTATTCCAATAGCAATTTTGACGGGTATTATCGGCAGCCTGTACTCTGGTCTATTCTTCTTCTCAACAGGTGGTCTGGGCGAAGTACCCATTTAACCCTCGCCCACACTCCAAACTGTTGTGCCATCTGTCCATAGGTGGATAATGCCGCTTTCATCGGTGCGGAAGAGTGGCGTTTCGGCAACTAAATTGAGCGTATCACCATCCGGGTCACCCCGACGGTTGGCCCGGTCACTTTGTAATAAGACAACCTGTGGCTGTGCCGCCGCTAAAAAGTCGCTATCCAATGAACGCACCGTGCCATGCTGCGGCATTTGCATCACGCTTGTCACAGGCCACTGTCCGCCCGCTAAAATCGCAGTCTGCCCCGCTGTGCTCAAGTCCGAAGTCAGCAGGAATGACACATCACCATAAGTCACCCGCATCACAATCACCTGGTCATTCAATGGGTCAACAATATCTGGCTGCATTTGCGGATGCAGAATTTCAATGTGGACGCCATCATCAAAATCAACCGTATATCCGGCTTGCACCGTAATAATCTCGGTATCCGCCAGCGAATCCATAATCTGCAAGAAATTCTCCGTCTGATTCGGTTGACCATTGGTCAAGGCGACGCCAACATTGTATCGTGCCGTGACTGCGGTGATTGCGCCCGTATCAGATTCATCGGGATGCGTCAGCACCAGCACCTCGATTTCACGGTCATGAAATGGCATCCGGTCACCCAGCGCCGTCAGCAAGCGCGATGGAAACTGCCCGCCGTCTACCAGCACCTGCGCGCCACCGGGCGTTTGCATCAAGACCGCATTGCTATGCCCCATATCCAGCAGCCAGACGTGTAACTGCCCATCGGGACGACTCAACACGGCGGCAATCGTCAACAGCGCGAATGCGACGCCAGAAAATACTGTCGCGGTGAAAACCGCACGCTGACGAATAAATCCAGCGAATCGGACCGACCATGCCGGACGTATCGCATTCATGAGTGCGCCTCCTATCATCACGACAAAATACAGCAGGATAATTCGCGAATCGACCACAAAGGCGACATCGGCGAATGGCACATCTGCAAACAACCGCACCACCGCAATCGACCACGATAGCAAGAGCAAATCCGCCCAGAAGAGGATTTGTCCGACTCCCGGCGCGATAAACGAAACCAGCAGCGCCAATCCACCCAGAATTAGCAACCACGACTGCACGCCAATAATCAGCAAATTGACCGCAATCGACACAATCGACAGTCGATTGAAATACAGAATAATCAACGGCAGCGTCAACACCTGTGCCGCTAAGGTCACCACCAGCGGTTCGTTGAGGACTTTTGCCAGTGTCCGCGCGGCCTTCAATGGAAACAGCCGAGTCGCCAAGCTGTCGAACCAGCGCGAGAAGCTATCGGCATAAAGCGCCAGACTCAATGTCGCCAGAAAACTCAACTGAAAACTGATGTCCCACAAGATTGTCGGACTTAAAAACGACATTGCAACTAATACAGCCGCCAGTGAGGTCGGGACATACGTCCGCCGTTTGAGCATGGGCGCGATTATCAACATGCTGCTCATCAACGCCGCACGTACCACTGCCGCGTTCGCTCCGACGAAGACGGTGTAGACGATCAAAGTACCCACGCCGAAAACTACCGCAATAAACCGTCCATAGCGCTGATTTTTCAGTGGCGACAATAGCTGCATAATCAGGCCGCTGATAATAACCATGTTAAACCCGCTAATGGCAATGATGTGAGATGCGCCAACTTTGCTGAAATCGTCCTGGAGCTGCGGGGATAGACCGCGCTCGTTGCCCAGAAGAATACCCGACAGCAAGCCCGCAGCCGGTTCGGGCAGCGCGTTGTTGATCATCGTTTGTGCCCGTGCTTTTAATCGAAACAATCCATCATACAGCGGCAGTCCGTGCCCGCTCGACAGCACTTCGACAAAAGCGTCCGGCATGATGCTGAAAACCTCACTCCGCGCCAGATAGTCGGCATAGGAAAAGGTATCGAATTCTGGCGGCGTGATGAGCTGCCCGGTTACCGCCACATAGTCACCATAAACCACCTGTGCGCTGCGCGGTACTTCGACCAAGACAATGCCGGATGTGGGTGTGGTCTCGCCGACACGAAAGACACTTCTGGCCTGTACGCGCAAACTGATCCGGTCATCGCGCACATCGGGTTCAGCGACGACCACGCCCTCAATAGTCAAGCCACCTGTGCCATTATACGCGGCGATGTCGCTGGTCAGATTGACGCTTTCATAGCGCAATCCCCCAACCGCAAACAGCATCAACACGACAAAAGACCAGCGTTGGATATATGACCGCCGCACCAGCACAACGCCAAGCAGTGCAATCGCCGCCAATCCCAACCAGAATGGTACAGGTATCGACGGCACGTTGGCAGATAAAACGATGCCTGCACTCCAACCAAGTGCAACAAAGATAAGGTGCATTCCCGCAGCCTAACGTTGATACGCTCAATCCGCGGTTAATTCTAACTTATTATTGCACCTTAGCTACATATAGGACGTTAGCAATGTCTAACGCCCGCCAGCACTATCGCGCACTGCCAGCACTATCGCACACTGCCAGCACTATCGCACACTGCCCTTCGGCTTATTCTTGAGGATGGCTTCGATTTTTTCTGTGATTTCGTCGGTGATTTCCACATCCAGCGCCTTGATATTTTGTATGACCTGTTCGGGTTTACTCGCGCCGGTAATCACGCTGCTCACGTTCGGATGCTTCAGTGCCCATGCCAGTGCCAGCGCCGCCGGAGTCGTGCCCATCTCTTTTGCCAGCGCCGTAATCCCACGCGCTGCTTCGATTTTGTCATCGGATAGATAATTCTTGAACCAATCATCTGTGACTGTTGCCGCGCGACTGCCCTCCGGGATGCCGTCATTATATTTCCCGGTCAGAATGCCCTGCGCCAGTGGACTATACACTGTGAAGCCAATGCCGTAATCAGCAGCAACTTTAGTCAATTCACCCTCGACCTGTTCACGTTCGACCATGTTATAGACAGGCTGTTCCACACGCGGGCGATATGATAGCGTCGCGTCGGCGGCGGCAATCGCGTCCAGCACCTGCGCGGCTGACCACATACTCGTGCCCCAGTAGAGGATTTTGCCCTGCCGCACCAGATCATCCATCGCGCGGACAGTCTCTTCAACAGGCGTTTCGGGATGCGGACGATGACAGTAGTAAATGTCGATATAGTCCATTTGCAAGCGCTTCAAAGACTTGTCAATCGACTCCATAATGTGCTTACGCGAGAGTCCCCGGTCATTGATGTTGTCGCTCATCGGCGCGTAGACTTTGGTACTAATCACGAGGTCGCTGCGGGTGAATCCCTTGACGGCTTCGCCAACCACCTCCTCAGCCTTGCCGCGCGCATAAATATCGGCTGTGTCGATGAAGTTGATGCCATTTTCAATCGCCATATGAATACACTTCGTCGCGATGTCATTCTCCACACTGCCGCCATAGGTCAACCATGCGCCCAGCGAAACCGCGCTGACTTTCATCCCGGCACTGCCCAATCGTCTGTATTCCATCATTCACTCCTGTTTAACGCTGCAACCAAATCATAAAAGAAGTCTTCAAACCACCGAGAACACAGGGGCTACAAAGGGAATGTTTCACGCGATGTCGTCACAGGGCATAGGCTGCACAAGAGCGCGCAATCCTGTTGATTTCTTCGATTCTCTGCGATCTTTGTGTTCTTTGCGGTTCAAATCAATTTATCGGTGACTGCCTTCTGGCTTGTTCTTGAGGATGGCTTCAATTTTCGCTTCGATGTCGTCGGTGATTTCCACATCCAGCGCCTTGATATTTTGTGTCACCTGTTCGGGTTTACTCGCTCCGGTAATGACACTGCTGACGTTCGGATGCCGCATCGCCCACGCCAGCGCCAGTGTCGCCGGAGTCGTCCCCATCTCTTTCGCGAGTGCTGTGATTTTGCGTGCGGCTTCGATTTTGTCGTCGGTCAGATAATCTTTGAACCACTCTAACTGGTCGGCACGACTGCCTTCGGGCACACCCTCATTATATTTACCCGTCAACACACCCTGCGCCAGCGGACTGAACACGACCAATCCCATGCCATGATTGCCGGCGGCGGCTTCGACCTCGCCTTCCAACTGGTCACGTTCGACCATGTTATAGACGGGCTGCTCCACTACCGGACGATAGGCGTTGGTACGGTTTGCCGCACCAATCGCTTCATTGATATGAGCAGCAGACCACATACTCGTACCCCAATAGAGGATTTTGCCCTGATGAATCAGGTCGCTAATGGCGCGCACGGTCTCCTCAACCGGTGTTTCGGGGTCGGGACGATGGCAGAAGAAAATATCTACATAGTCCAAATCAAAGCGTTTGAGCGACTTTTCCACCGCTTCCATAATATGCTTACGCGACAGGCCGCTATCGTTGATGTTGTCACTCATGGGCCAATAGGTCTTGGTACTAATCACAAGGTCGCTGCGCTTAAAATCCTTGACAATTTCGCCAACCACTCTTTCCGCTTCACCGCGAGCATACACATCAGCAACATCAATGAAGTTGACGCCGTGCTCAATAGCGGTGTGAATGCAAGCCTTCGCGGTTTCAAATTCCACGCGATTACTGCCATACGTCAGCCATGCACCAATCGACAGCGCGCTCACCTTCAGTCCCGTCTTCCCCAGACTCCGATATTCCATAAGTCCATCCTTCACTACATCGGATAAGCAACCCCACCAGTATAACGTCTTCGTCACGCCCTGCCTAAGACCACCCGCGACTGCACGTTGCCAATATCTGCAACGAGTTGTAATATTGTCCTCAATCCAGACTGAATCAAAAGGTTATTTTCATTGGTTGTGATACCCACTCGCATTGCGCCGTCCATTCTGGCGGCAGATTTCGCACGACTTGGTGAACAGGTGCGCGAAGCCGACGCTGCCGGAGGCAACCTCATTCATATCGACGTGATGGATGGGCGCTTCGTCCCCAATATCACGATGGGGCCGCTGGTGGTCGAAGCGGTGCGGCGCGTGACTGAACTGCCGCTGGACGTGCATCTGATGATTGTCGAACCGGAACGGCATATCGACGCATTTGCCCGCGCAGGCGCGAATCGGATTAGCGTGCATGTTGAAGCAACCGCCCACCTCCATCGTGTTTTACAGCAAATTCAAGCCGCGAATTGCCAGGCAGGTGTCGCTATCAATCCGCATACGCCCGCGCGTGCGCTTAGCGAAGTGATGCACATGGTCGATGTCGTCATCGTCATGACGGTCAATCCCGGTTTCGGCGGACAACGCTTTCTGACAGAAACCATGCCCAAAATCAAACAGGTTCGCACGATGGTCAATGAAACAGGCAGGGCGATAGATGTAGCAGTTGATGGCGGCATTGACGTGGATACCGCCCCCCAAGCCGCCGGGTCGGGCGCAAATGTCTTCATTGCCGGGTCGAGCATTTTTAACCAGCAGCACAGCGTGGCCTATGGCATTGCCCGTTTGCACGACGTGCTGCATCCATAAGAAAGGCTTAAGGCGCAACAAAGTTTACGCTTGTGTGTTATTACATATTATGAAACCAGGATAGACAGCGAGAATGATTTTATGGTCGTCGAAATAAAACAACAGGTTTGTGATGGGCATTTATTGAAGTGGTTGATGGCTGCGGGCTTGGCGTGGCTGGAACATAATGTCGAGCAGGTCAACCAGATGAATGTCTTCCCCGTACCCGATGGCGATACCGGCACAAATATGCTGCTCACAATGCGAAAGGCCTACCATGAAATCGCCCCAATGGACGAAGCGCATGTCGGCATTGTCAGCGATGCCATCGCGCGCGGCGCATTGATGGGCGCACGCGGCAACTCTGGCGTCATCCTTTCGCAGATATTAGGCGGCTTCGCCAAACGCTTACGGGGACTGGATGTTTTCGATGCCGATATTTTTGCTGAAGCGTGTGATAGTGCGGTGGACTCGGCTTATAAAGCCGTCATCGAGCCTGTGGAAGGCACTATCCTGACCGTCACCCGCGAAACCCGTGACGCTGTAGTCGCTGCGGCGAAAAACGGTATCGAACTACGACAGGTTTTAGACATCGCGATTGACGCTGCACAGACTTCACTGAAAAATACCCCCGACCTGCTGCCAATTCTGCACGAAGCCGGTGTTGTTGATTCTGGTGGTCTCGGTTTGACATTTATCCTTGAAGGAATGCGGCGTATGTTGGAGGGCCAAGAAGTCAACATCAAAGCGTCAAGAGATGGGCTGTCGGTCAATGGTCAACACTGGCAAGAAGCCCTCATCCCCGAAGATGAGGAAGGCTATGGCTATGATGTACAGTTCCTGATGCGCGGCACGAATATGAATGTGGATGACATCCGCCAGAAAATTGACGCTATGGGTTGGTCAACACTGGTCGTCGGCGACGAACAGTTGATTAAGGTGCATGTGCATGTGCATGATCCCGGACAGCCATTAAGTTACGCGATTGGACTTGGCGTTGACATTGATGATGTCGTGGTCGAGAATATGCAGCTTCAATATCATGGTTATGTCGAAAATCGGGTCGCCCGCGAAATCAAACCCCAAAAACAGGTTGATGGCGTAGCCGTGATAACTGTCGCCAGCGGCGAAGGACTCAGTGTTCTGATGGAGAATGACCTGAATGCAGCGCGCGTCATCTTCGGCGGGCAAACGATGAACCCCAGTACGGAAGATTTCCTTAGCGTGATTGATTCACTGCCTAACGACGAAATTATCATCTTGCCCAACAACAAGAATATCATCATGGCGGCGGAACAGGCCGCGACACTATGTCATGAGAAAAAGGTGAAAGTCATCCCCAGTCGCACAATTCCACAGGGCATTAGCGCGCTATTTGCCTATACTGATGTGCGAAATGAAGGGGGCTTGGATGATGTGGTTGAGGCAATGCAAACGGCCCTGACACACATTCGCAGTATCGAAATCACGACAGCCACGCGCGCCGTTGAACTCGATGGAATCGCGGTCAAAGAAGGCCAGGCGATTGGGCTGCTGGACGGCAAGTTGACTGCCGCAGGAAACGATCTGACAGCTGTGTTGACCAGAGTGCTGCAAAAAGCCCATGCCGAGGACTATGAACTGGTGACTCTGTATTACGGCGGTGCGGTAAGTGATGCGGATGCTGACGCGCTGGTCGAGGAATTACAAGAATCGTTCGCCGATCTTGAATTTGAAGTCATCAGCGGCGGTCAACCCCTTTATCCCTATATCATCAGTCTCGAATAATGTCCAATATCTACGTCGTGACCGATAGCAGCGCCCGGTTTGCCAATTCGCATTATGTCCAGCAGCATCGGGTATCGGTTGTGCCCAACAAAATTAGTGTCGCTGGCAAAGACTATCGCGAAGGCATCGACCTCACACCAGAAGAAGCCATTCGTTTGATGGCGAATCTGTCGTTCGCGCCCAAAATTATTCCAGCAACAACAGCAGAATATGTCGAAGTCTATACCCGATTGGCGCGCAACGCCGACGGCATCATATCCATCCATGCCTCGCGCGAACTCTATTCCGGCTGGCATAATGCGCGTGCTGCTGCCCGTCAATTAGCAGGGACCTGTCATATCGAAGTCATCGACTCGCATACGATTTGTGCCGCACAGGCCATGCTGGTGCGCGTGGCGATTGATACCATTCAATCGGGTGTGGATCTCGAGGATGTCATTAAAACGGTGCGCGGCGCGATTGAACGCATCTATTCAATGTATTACGTAGAAAGTATTGGCTATCTGCTCCAAAATAAAGTGATGAGCGGGTCACACACCATTCTCGGCACTTTACTCGGTATCAAGCCCTTTTTGACTGTTGAAGAAGGCGAATTGCGCGTTGTCGAAAAAGTACGCACCCGTACACAGGCGGTTGAACGCCTGGTCGATTTCGTAACCGAGTTCGAGGATGTCCAGGATGCGGTAATTTTGCAAAATAAGACCCACATGACAGAGCAAACGCGCATGTTACAGGATCGTCTGGCGCTCGAATTTCCGGGACGCCACTTCCCCTACACCGTGTATGGCGCGTCGATGGGGGCGCTCATTGGCGCCGATGCAACCGGCGTTGTGGTTTTAGAAGGTGAATCTGAAATCGAGTTTGATGATGACTTTTAAGAAAATACGTTTTGTGACCGACAGCACCGCCGATATTCCCGATGAATTACTCGAAAAATGGCAAATAAAGGTTGTTCCGGCCTATGTCATTTATGGCGGCAATAGCTATGCCGATGATGGCGCGGAACAGCAGCGCAAAGCCTATTATGATTTCATGCGAACCACCACCGAAGTCCCGACCACCGCTGCCCCATCCGCTGGCGATGCCCAACAGGTCATTGCGGATGCGTTCAAAGATGCTGACCATCTGATGATTGTCACTGCGCCAGCCAAACTCAGCGGTATTCACAATGCCATGCGTCTGGGCGCGGCGGAACTGCCACCCGACAGCGTGACACTGATCGACTCTGGCACGATTACCAGCGCCTTAGGCTGGCAGGTTATCGTGGGGGCAGAAGTCGCTGCTGAAACGGGGGATGTGGAACAGGTCAAGCAGGCGATTCAACGGGTGCGTGCTCATAGCACCGTTTACGCAGGTTTGGACACACTCGACCATCTACGCCGCAGTGGACGGGTGAGTTGGGCGGTGGCAGGTATTGGTTCGCTGCTCCAAATCAAGCCGATGGTTACGCTCAATAACGGCGATGTTGAACAGATTGCGCGTGTGCGTACCTTTAAACGGATGCTCGATAAATTGGCTGAACTGGCGCGTGCAATGGCCCCGCTTGAACAGCTTGCCTTTCTCCATACCGATAACCCGGACGCTGTTGAAACACTAAAAGAACACTTGTCTGATATACTACCAGAGTATACAGTTACAATGATGGTCAACACCGCCCTCGGCACACACATCGGTCCCGGCGCGGTTGGATTGGCTCCCTTGAGCCAACGCTGGAGAAATTAACACCTA
>CAZTLI010000053.1:0-18194 GCA_964614375.1 uncultured Anaerolineaceae bacterium | reverse complement strand
CAAATATCTGATTCAAAAATGCCCACCAATTCGCTGGTGGATATGCTGATGTGTGTCAATGGGATTGTAAAAGACAACCCAAATAAACAGATGTCGTTGGAGTAGTGGTGTTGAATTAAACAAACGAACTGTTTAGGTTTTGGGGTCATCCCCTGTTATTTGTGTACCACCAGCACACCATTATGTGACTGGGCAAGAGGTATTCTTTTCAACCGACACCGCATCCTAATCAGATAGATGTAAGCTTGAACAGCCGTAAGGTCATCTGGACAACGGCTGTTTGTGTTTGGTACAGGTTTTGCGATGGCGCATGAGCACATCATCACCCTGCTAGAGGTACAGAAGCGCAATAAAGAGCGCGTGAATGTGTACCTGAACGATGAATATGCCTTCAGCCTCAGCCTGATCGAAGCCGCTCATTTGCGTAAAGGGCAGGCACTCGGCGAAACCGAAATCGAAGCACTGAAGGCGAAAGATGCGGTCGATAAAGCGGTGGATCGTGCGGCGCGGTTTTTGGCCTATCGTCCCCGCAGTACCAACGAAGTCAGTCGTCATTTAGCACAAAAGGGCATAGAGCCAGCAGTCGTAGAGGCTGCACTTGATCGGTTGAATACAATGGGGTATTTGGACGACCAGGCGTTTGTTCGTTTTTGGGTAGACAATCGGAATATGTTTAAGCCAATGGGTGCGAAAGCCTTACGCTATGAACTGCGGCAAAAGGGCGTTGAAGCGCACATCATTGATGAAACACTCGATACCTTGCTTGATGAAGAGACGGCGGCATATGAAGCGGCGCGCGGGCGTTTACGCAATCTGCGGCGTAAACCGCGCGACCAGTTCAAACACCGCCTGGCGACCTTCTTGCAGCGGCGCGGCTTTCACTTTGGCACTGCGCGCACCGTAATCGAACGATTGATCACCGAACTCGAAGACGAAGACCCGGACTTCTTCCCACCAGATGAGGCGTTGTAAGGCGGGAATCCCCATTTTCACCGATACCCATGTATCAAGAGACAATTGGGCATCATGAAAGGAGATCGGCGGCAGCACGCGCGAACGGACACGCAGCAGTCGCCAAAGTCGCATTATGGAAATCGTTATCCCCGCAGTGGTGGGGCTGCTTATAGGGGCAGGACTTGGCGCATATATCCTTCTACAGCGCCAGAAAACAACCGGGCGAAATCTACGGCAGCAAGCCGAAGACGACGCGAAACGAATTGTCGAACAAGCGAATCAGGAACGACAAACCATCATCGCCGAAGCCGAACAAAAAGCGAAAGGCAAACTCGACGAAGCCGAACAGACCATCACCCGCCGTCGGCGCGATTTAGATAAAGAGGAAGATCGGCTGCAACGTCGGCGCGAAGACATCGACCAGCGATTCGAGCGCATCGACCAGCGCGAACAAAATCTCAACAAACGGCAAAGTCGGCTCGATAAAAAGGAAAATGAGCTAAAGAAGCAGGAAGAAGAACGCCTGCAAAAATTGGAACAAATCGCCCAGATGACGCAGGAAGAAGCCCGTAATGAGCTGCTCATTGCCGCCGAGGAAGAAGCCCGCAACGATATGGCACGGATTATCCGGCAAGTAGAAGCCGAAGCCCGCGAAATGGCGGACAAACGTGCCCGCGATGTCATTGCTCTGGCTGTTCAGCGCTTGTCATCTGAACACGTCAGTGAAATTTCCGTCAGTGTGGTATCGCTGCCGGGTGATGAAATGAAAGGCCGCATCATCGGACGCAATGGTCGCAATATTCGCGCGTTTGAACTGGCAACCGGTGTCGATGTCATTGTCGATGATACACCCGAAGCCGTCACCATCAGCAGTTTCGACCCCATTCGCCGTGAAGTGGCAAAACGCGCGATGGCCCATCTGGTCGCGGATGGACGCATTCATCCCGCACGCATCGAAAAGCTGGTCGAAGATGCACAGGCCGAAGTCGAGCAAATTATCCGCGATGAAGGTGAACGTGCCGCCTATGAAACAGGCGTTCACGGCCTGCATCCTGAAATTCTCAAGCTGCTGGGACGGCTGCGCTTCCGCACCAGTTATGGGCAAAATCAACACGCCCATGCGATTGAAACGGCGCACATCGCCGGGATGATTGCTGCCGAATTGGGCGCAAATGTCGATGTTGCTAAAGCCGGTGGTCTGCTCCATGACATCGGTAAGGCTATCGACCACGAGGTCGAAGGGACACACGCGATTCTGGGCGCGGATTTCATCAAACGCTATGGCGTGCCAAATGATGTCGTCAACTGTGTCGCGAGCCATCATCATGAGGCTGAGCAAGAGTGTGTCGAAGCCTATATCGTCGAAGCGGCGGACGCCATCTCCGGGGCACGACCCGGCGCACGACGCGAAAGCCTTGAAGCCTATATCAAACGGGTGAAAACGCTGGAAGAAATCGCCAACGGCTTTGAAGGCGTGGAACAGAGTTATGCCCTGCAAGCCGGACGCGAAGTGCGTATTATCGTGCGTCCAGAAGTGGTGGATGACCTCGCGGCGCTAAACCTCGCCCGCGACATCGCCCGTCAAATCGAAGAGACGATGCAGTATCCGGGACAGATTAAAGTCCACGTCATCCGCGAGACACGGGCAATCGACTACGCCAAGTAACAGCAAAGAGAGTATCTACGGGGCGCTGCACAGGCGTCCCGTTTAACTACCCCTATATCCCCAAATCACGTCGCTGGAAACACCAGACCGCTAGCCCGCCACAAACCACTGTTCCACCCAGTAATGCTGCCAGGCTAGCTGGATTGAGACCGTGTTGAATCACATACGCCGGATTATAGTAGTAATAATACGAAAATCGGCGCAGCACGCCAAATAACGGTGAACCAGGAGCGAAGCGCCCCAGCATTTCAACGACAAAGCCACCCGCTACATACAATCCGCTCAACCAGATTGCGTGGCTGCGTCGGCGTATCAATGTGCCCATCAACACCGTGAAAGCGAGCACGAACAACATGGATGGTAGGATGTTAAACACGGTGACCGCTATGCGTGTCCATTCAATTTCAAGCACATTGACCACGCGATCACCTACCATCAAGCCAATAAACATCAACAGAGTCATGAACAGCATGATCAGCGCAAAAGCCAGTGTACGTTCAACGATCAACCGCCAGCGCGGAATGGGCAGAGACAGTTCCACATCAAGGATGCCACGATCTTCTGCATTTATCGTCACATTCAAGCCAGCAATCAAAGCGTAAGCTGCAAAGAGCAGCACAATCCAGCTAAAAACCTCGCCAGTGAGATACCCTTCAGGCGTCATTGCGAATGATACATCTTCGCCCACAAACACCTGATATAACTGAGGCCACAACTCATAGACTCGTTGGTAGGTTTCCAGGAATTCAACACTGGGGACAATCACGACGATGATGAAGATGATGAACGTTAGCCCCCCGCCCCAGTACAGAATGCCCTTCCAATGTTGACGCAGTGTTTCCGTGAATACAACTCCAGAGGGAAATCCAGTATCCGCAGGACGTAGCGCTGCTGAATGTGCCTGTAGGGTGTTCATAGCCGTCGCCCCTCCCATCTATATTACTATTGTACGCCCAATCATCGCCGTTCACTGGAATCAAAACGGCGATTGTAACAAATACAACCGCCGTATCATGACATACTGCGTGATTTTATTGCTATGCGCTTACATCACGGCGTCCAAAGAACCATGTCGATGCCACAACCAGCACCGCCGACACGATGAGGAAGCCAAGGACATTCGTGAGGGTAATACCATGCTGCATCACGCCAGAACTATCCAGATAGGCGAAAAACGATGCACGACGCACTTCTTCCAGTATCGAACCACCGCCCATCAGCCCCACAACATCCAGCGAATAGCTGTACATGAGGAATACCAGCGACACCACCACGACATACTTCTTACGGCTCATGACCGAACCCAGAAACATCGTGAACGACAACATGAAGATCATCGTGGGCAATAGATTCCAAACTGACCGAACGATGCGTTCGTTGTCCAACTGGATTCCCGATATGACCTGACCCAGATAGAACCCCACCCAGATAAGCATGACGACGACGATATTCATCACCACATAGGCCAGAAATCGCTCAATCAATAACTGCCAGCGCGGGATGGGCAAACTCAACACCATGTCCAGAATGCCTTCGTCTTCTTCGTTGGTGGTCACGCGGAAACCCATCACCAGTGGATAGACCACGAAGAACAGCACCATTTTGCCGAAGAACCCAAACGCGATATAGCCTTCTGGTGTGCCGAAGAATTGCAAATCGGCGGCATCGCCCACGCCAACCATCGCCAGAATCACGGGGGACATATTCTGAAATCCGCTTGACATCCGTTGCAAAACCTCGACATCGGGGATAATCGCAACAACCAGGGCACTCATCAGCGCAAAAAATGCGCCCCAATAGAAGGCCGTCTTCCAATTCTGGCGGATTGTATCCCAAAAGATTACACCATACATTGCAATCACTCCTTCACCTACAGCCCAACGTCGCGGCGTTCGAACGCCCAGACTGAACCAACAAACAGTACCAGTGCGACGACGAGCAATAACACCACATTGCCCACATCAAGCCCGTTCGCCATCACGCCCTGATTATCGTAGTAGTTGAAGAACGATAATCCACCCATCACGTCACCGAACGTACCGCTTGCCGCTTCACCAATGAAATTCATGAAGTAGCTGCCGATGATGATGCCGGCGGCAAGCATCGTCGCGGTCGATTTACGGCGCATGACCGTGCTAAAAAATACGGTGATAGCCAGCATCAACAGCGTCGCCGGGACGAGATTGATGCCACTCGCCACGAGGCGTCCCATATCCGGGTCTAGCGACGAAAACAGTGTGCCAATTAACATCACGACGAAAGCCATCACAATGATGCCAACCGAGATAACGACATAGGCCAACACCTTCTCGACCACCAATCGCCAGCGTGGAATCGGCAGGCTGAGCACCACATCCATGATACCATCGTCTTCGTCATTGGCGGTCACACTAAGACCCGCAAGGACGGCATACACCGCAAATACCAGAATGCCATAGCCGAAGAAACCAAACGCGATAAAACCTTCGGGCGTGGTCAACGCGGTGATGTCACCTAATCCGACCATTTCGCGCATGGATTGTGGCAGCACCTCGACCAACTGGGCGTAGGTCTGCAAGGCTTCGACATTGGGAATGGCGATGAGCAGGAATGCCCCGAAGAAACCCATACCAATGCCCCAGTACAACATCTGCCGCCAATCGGCGCGCAGGGTATCTCTAAAGATTGCGCCTGGCATCGTCACGCCCTCCTGTTATTGCCATAAAAGGCGAGGAAGATTTCTTCGAGTGACGGGTCTTTGACCTGCACATTGGCGATGTAACCATCGCTGACGACACGGAACACGGGGTCAAAATCGCCATGCAACCGTAGACTTACCGACTTCCCATCGAGAGTCACCTCACTGACGCCTTCGATACCTTCCAGAGCCGCTTTCCAACCCGCAGGCGCGGCGTCACGCAAATCAATCTGTACCCAGTGGAATTCAGTCCGGGTGAGATTGGAAACCGTTTCGACGGCTTTCAATTCGCCATCGCGCAGAATGCCCACACGGTCACAAATGGCCTGCACTTCGCTGAGAATGTGCGACGAGAGGAACACCGTCCGCCCCTCACTTTTCGCTTCCATCACCAGTTCGTTAAAGGTCTGCTGCACCAGTGGGTCAAGGCCGCCTGTTGGCTCATCCAGAATCAGCAGGTCGGGTTTGTGCATCAGGGCCAGTATCAAGCCCAATTTGCGCTTGTTACCGCTGGAATAATCACGGACTTTCTTGGATACATCGAAGGAAAGACGTTCGGCGAGTACATCCGCCTCTTTCAGCGACTTTTTGCCGATTTCGCCACCGCGCACTTCGGCAGCATAGTTGATGACTTGTTTGCCTGTGCGATTTTTCCACAGATTCAATTCACCGGGCAGAAAACCAATCTGCCGATGAAGTTCTACACTGTCGGCATTGGCGTCTTTGCCAAGAATGGTTGCCTGTCCTCTGGTCGGACGAATCAGGTCAAGCAGCAGGCGAATGGTTGTGGTTTTTCCCGCGCCATTCGGCCCCAGATAGCCAAAGATTTCGCCCGGTTGCACATCCAGACTCAGATTACTCAGCGCTTTCGTCTCTGGCACTTTCACACGCTTAAATGTCCCCAGTCCCATCTCAAATTCAGTACGGGCGCTGTAGACCTTTGTGAGTTCATTGGTTTGAATTACAGGATTGCTCATGGTCAGTTTCACCTATCGGATAATCGGGGCCAGGCTTCGGTCAGAACAGCCCCTCGTTGAGTTCTTGCTTGATACGTTCAATCATCTGGCGGATCATCTGCTTACCTGCTGGATTGTCCCCACCATCGGGCGGCGCGAAAGCAGCGGTCAGCATCTTAAATAGTTCCTCCAGAACCGGCATAGTCGGTGGCGCGGATTCTGGCGGTATCACCGCATCAACGGTGAGATAGCCATAGCGCACCAGACTCAAAATGTACGACATCACTGGCGGGTCAACATCCGCCCGAACCATGCCGCTGGCTTGCATCATGCGGATTAAATCTTCACCCAATGCCATACGGCGCGTATACATCTGTGGGTTTCTGTTCATCGCATATTCCCCCAGCACACGCTTATCCTGACGAATCAGAGCCAGCAGGAAGGGATAGTCTTTAAGCACAGCCAGCGACCCCATATACAGGCCAAAAAATGTCCCGCCATTAGGGTCGCGTTCGAGCAGCGCCAGCCAATCATCCAAATAATGTTGAATTTCGCGTTCTAATAAGGCTTCAAACAGGTCTTCTTTACTTTTCCAATGCAGATAGAGAGCGCCCTTCGATACCCCCGCAGCTTGCGCGATTTCGTTCATCGTCGTCTTGTTGTAGCCATAATGCACGATGAGATCGGCTGCCGCGGCTAAGATGCGTTGTTCGCGTTCTGGATTGGTGGATTGACCATTTTTTGGGGTGCTCATGAGCCTCGCTGTTGACCATTTGACCAAAATGACACATCAGGTCAAATGGTAAATCCGACTCCAGCGCCTGTCAATGGATTCAGACCCCCAATTATTAGGGGGTCGAAATAGACATTGTGTACAGAAACGCCGGAGACCCCTGCTGCGATTCTAGCGTGGGATATGCTATTATCAGTCGGTTCATATCGCATTCATCGACACAATCGGGGGCGGCAATGTCGGACTTACCAGCTATCCAGCGATTCGCAAGCAGCAGCGGTGCGCGCATATATCGTATTCCGCTTGTTTTATTTCCCAACGGATTTGTGGGGTATATCTATGTCGTCCTCGACGCTGGCCCCATCACCCTGATTGATACCGGGTCGGGTTTCGGACGCAGTAACGATGACTTGCTAGCGGGCCTCATGGCGCTGAAAGACGACTTTGGCGAATCAATCACGATTGCCGACATTGAACGTATCATCGTCACACATGGGCATATCGACCATTTTGGGGGCGTGGCCTTTGTGCAAGAACGGGCTAAAGACGCCCAAATCGGCATCCACGAACTGGATAGACGGGTACTGACGGCCTATGAAGAGCGCGTCATCGTCGCGACCAAAGACCTCCGCATCTATCTGGAACGGGCGGGAATCAAGCCGTCGCTGCAACAGAGCATGATGGAGATGTATGGTTTCGCTAAACAGCATGTGCAATCGGTCCGGGTCGATTTCAGTCTTGACGACGAAATGCTGATAGATGGCATGGAATTTTATCATGCGCCGGGGCACTGTCCGGGTCAGGTCTGCATTCGCTGTGGCGATGTGCTCATCAGTGCCGACCATATCCTCTCGCGGACGACACCGCATCAAGCGCCGGAAAGCATCACACACTACACCGGGCTGGGGCATTATCTGGATGCTTTACGTAAAATCGCGCATGTCGATGGTATTCGGCTGGCGCTGCCCGGTCACGAAGACCCCATTGACGACATCTATGGGCGCATCGCCGACATACAGACCAGTCACCAGCGCAAACTCAATCGTGTGCTGGACATTGTGCGCGAACACAGCGAACCAATGACCATCAGCGCTATTTCTAAAGCGCTGTATCCCGCTATGCACGGTTATGATATTTTGCTGGCGGTGGAAGAGTCCGGCGCGCACGTTGAATATCTGTATCAACACGGGCAGCTATCCGTCGCCAATCTCGATGAGGTCGAAAAAGAGGACAATCCCGCCCTGCTCTACCGCCTGTCGTGACAAAAGAACTTAAACGCAAAGGTGCAAAGACCGCAACGTGTAAAGTGTAACGTTTTGCACCTTCGGATGTGTAATCTCCATTTAGCTCCTTTGCATCCTTAGCGTCATGGCGACTTTGCGTTTAATATTGTTGATAAGTGTGTAATATGACTGACAAAACCGCTATTGAGCAAGCTGCACAACATCTCAAAAACAGCCACTTTGTCGCCGTGTTGACTGGCGCGGGCGTGAGTAAAGAATCGGGCGTGCCCACGTTCCGGGATGCGCTCGACGGCCTGTGGGCAAAATATAACCCCGAAGAACTGGCGACGCCAATGGCCTTCCAGCGCAATCCCAAACTCGTGTGGGACTGGTATACCTATCGCCGCGAATTGGTCGGGGGCGCGCAGCCCAATCCCGGTCATTATGCGCTGGCGCAGCTTGAGCAGCTCGTCCCTGCCGTCCTCGTCATCACCCAGAATGTCGATGATTTGCATGAACAGGCGGGCAGCAGCAACATCATCCACCTGCATGGCAGCATCGCGCAAAACAAGTGCTTCAACAATTGCAAAGGCACGCCAACCCTAATCGACATCGCGGCACTGGATTATGATAAAGACGCTGGCCCACCCGCCTGCCCTCATTGCGGCGGACACGTCCGCCCGAATGTCGTGTGGTTTCATGAAATCCTGCCCGCACTGGAATTATCGCAGGCTATCGAATCCAGCCAGCGCGCCGATGTCATGCTCGTTGTGGGCACATCCGGGCTGGTACATCCCGCCGCGCGCCTGCCCGCCCTGGCGAAACAGTCTGGCGCAACTATCATCGAAGTTAACCCCGACTACAGCATGATAACCCGCCTTGCCGACATCAAACTGGATGGCCCATCCGGTGACAGGCTGCCAAAGGTCATAGACGCCCTTGCCAGCCTGTGAACCTGTGTCACAATAGGCAGCATTCGCAGGTTGCTGGAGGGGCAATTGTTAAACTCGTTCCGCTGTATCGTCATTATCCTCTGTTTATTGCCATTCACCATTGTAACCGCACAAACCAGCACCGTCTGGCAGGTGTATCTATTCCGCAACCGCGATGACAGCACCACAGATAGGCTGGTGTTTGTTGATATTTCGACCGGTGAAGAGACCAACACGCGCATCAATGGAGAACGATACACCATTCTGGACGGTGCGGTACTCTATTACGACCCGCAGCAGCGAACGGTGATGCTGGCAACGCCTGATGGCGAAACGCGAACACATCCCTTCATACAGCCCACGCCTACAGCTCGCCGCATTGACTGGGTATTGGCCGACGACGGCGGGCATATCGTGTGGACAGTGACCGAAGGCACACCGCAATCCGGTCTGATGACGACCACTTATTTAGCCGACATCGCCGGGACGAACGTGCGTGAAATTTATGTCGATGACCTGCGAACAGACGGCATCCGTATGCTGCCCGTTGCCCTTAATGCAGACGAAACCGTCCTCTACATGGATTATCAACCGGATGGGGTCGGCGAATTGGCGACCTATCGCCAGTATGCCGGATTGTTCGCGCTGGACATTACAACGGGTGAGATGCGCTTCTTACCGGGCGAACCGGGCTGTTTTTGTGGCGCGGGTTTTGGCAGGGGCTATTTATTGCGTTTGACGCTGAATCAACAGGGCAATGCCTTCGATTTGCGGGTCGTCAATCTCACCAGCGAAACCGAAACGCTCATACCGGCATTACCGCTGCCCAACTACACGCAGGCGGGCAACATCCTCATTTCGCGCGATGGTACACAGGCGATTTATGCCGTGTCGCAATTCACGGGCTTTGGCACGCCCGATCAAGCCATACAAACGGTGTTCATGCTGGTCGATTTGCGGACGATGACGCAGCGCCGCCTGACCGACCCCATCACCACCTTCGTCCAGCCCATCGGTTGGACAGACGGCGGCACAGCCATCCTCTTCGCCAGTCCAGAAATCGACGGCACATGGAAAATCAATATCGACGATGGTCGTCTGATTCGCGTCGCCGAAGCCACCTACCTCGGCACAATTACGAGTGCGTAGCCTGAATGACCAACCCCCACCTTCATCCACTGGCAGCGATTGCCATTGCGCCGCACATCGCCACTTTACCCAAAGCGGATATACACATCCATCAGGAATGGTCGCCGCGTCTGGATCGTGTGCTGGCAAAACGCCAAAATCGACAGTCTTACGATTGGCGCAAGTGGGTTGAGCAGATTATGGAGGCGCCACCGGGGATGCGGCGTCTAGCGCAGATTTCGTCTGTATTTCCCGTTACACCAGAACAGGATAGGCCCTCAGAGATGTTCGTCGCCCGTTTAGAAGATTTGCTCAAAGAAGCCGCGCACGCTAATGCAATACTGGTCGAAGTGCGAGTTGGAAAAGATATATTCAGACCAGATTGTATCGCCCTGTTTCGCGAGGCAGAAAAACGGGTACAGCAGCAGCACCCCCACCTGCTTGCCGAAGTCATCCCCACACTGGTCATCACCCCCGATTCACAGCGCCTGGAAAACAATGTTCGCCGCTGTTTGGAATTGTCACATGAAGGCGTTTATGGCGTAGACATTCTCTATCCACCATTTGATCGGGAAGTCGATTGGAGGCCGATTTATCATATTGCGGAACGATTTGCAGCAGCAGGCATAGGACTCACCGTTCACGTCGGCGAAATATCAACCTTCAACATCGCCGCTGCTCTACAGATTCCGGGTCTTACTCGCCTCGGTCACTGTACACACGCCGTTCATGACGCGCGTCTACTGGATTTAATCGCAAACAGCAGCGTGACCATCGAATGCGCGTTGAGTTGCAATGTCATTCTAGGCGCTGCGCCATCTTATCAGGAGCATCCCATTCGGACATTTGTTGAGCGTGAAATCCCTGTGACGCTGTGTACAGATGACCCGGTGCAAATGTGTACGACGATAGAGCGCGAATACATGATTGGTCATATGCTGGGCTTTACGACAGATGATCTACTCAATTTTACGCGCAGCGCCATCAATGCGGCATTTATCACCGCCGAAAGGCGCAACAAGCTGCTCCGCCACCTCGCACGCTGGCGTACACAGCATGTCCGCTAAGACCTGTTCCCTATCCCTATAACCGACATCCAACCAATTCAACTTGCCCTCCACGTCATGCGAACGTACAATCTAATCTATAGCTGATATAAAATTGTTACACTATCAAACACGTATCCAATCCAACCGATAACACATGGAAAAACACGACCTCATCGCGGCAATTGATGATTTTGAGCGGCGGCAAGCCAAATATGCACCCGTCAAGCAGATTCTGGAAGCGACCTATGGCGCGCTTGATTGGCGGCGGGATATTTCGCCGATGGACGAACTGGTAAGCTGCATCCTCAGCCAGAGCACGACCGATACCAATCGTGATCGGGGATTCGCCGCGCTGAAAAATCGCTATCCTACATGGGAAGCCGTCCACCATGCGCCCGAGCAAGAGGTGATTAAAACCATCTGGACAGCAGGGCTGGCGAATCAAAAAGGCCCGCGAATCCAGAAGGCGTTGGCGGATATTTATGCCGAACGTGGCGCGTACAATATTGATTTTCTGGCGGATATGCCCGTTGATGAGGCCAAAGCGTGGTTGCAGCAGTTGGATGGTGTGGGCCCAAAGACGGCGGCGATTGTGCTGTGTTTCGCCTTCAACAAACCCGCGTTCCCGGTTGATACGCATGTCCATCGCGTCAGCGGACGTATCGGCTTCATCCCGGATAAGATAAATGCAGATAAGGCGCACGATGTCATGGAGGCGATTGTGCCGCCAGATGATTATTACGCCTTCCATATTCAGGTTATTCAACATGGGCGTGAAATTTGCCGCGCTCGCAATCCGTTATGCGCGGCCTGTCCTATAAACACCCATTGTGATTACTATTCGCAAAATATCACGTAACGGCAGGGGGTTTTTGGTTTATGATAGTTAA
The DNA here is from genome assembly GCA_964614375.1 of uncultured Anaerolineaceae bacterium. Lineage (GTDB taxonomy): Bacteria > Chloroflexota > Anaerolineae > Aggregatilineales > Phototrophicaceae > CAZTLI01. The sequence goes on along the minus strand of CAZTLI010000053.1, from coordinate 5,986 downwards.
AAATAGTCGAGACCTTACCCATGACTGAAGAATCGACAAGTAATAAACGGCAGGTGACGGAGCTAGACATCGCCAACACCCGCCACAACTTAAACTTGATACGAAGTCAGGCCAAATCCCAACGTATTGATGGCGATTTCCTCATCAGGCAGCTTGATAAATTCGCCGATATGTTGGAACGTCTGGAAGCGGAGCAGCAGCAGCGCACTGCCGCCCGGCGTTTTGAGGCGTTGTATAACGTCAGCCAGACACTGGGGTCATCGCTGGATTTGCAAACGGTGCTCGATCAAGTGATGGACGCCGTGATTCAGATTTCTGGCGCAGAACGCGGCTTTTTGATGCTGCGCGACGATGACGGCGGCTTGACCGTGAAAGCGGCGCGCAACCTCGACCAGCAATCGTTGGGCAGCGATGACTTCAAATACAGCCGCACGATTGTGAATCAAGTGCTGGACAGCGGCAAATCACTGGTCACGACCAACGCCGCCGAAGACCCGCGTTTCTCTGGTCAGGCCAGCATCGTCACCCAGGCCCTACGCAGCATCATGGCGACTCCGCTGCGCGCCCGCGGTAATGTCATCGGCGTGGCCTATGTCGATAGTCGCGCGATTGCGGGCTTGTTCAGCGCCGATGATTTAGCGATGATGGATGCGCTTTCCGGTCAGGCGGCGATTGCGATTGACAATGCGCTGCTGTTCGCGGCAACAGACGAACAGCTTGCGATGCGTATTGAGGAATTGCAGCAGCTGCGGCGTATCGACATGCAGCTCACCGAAACGCTGGACGCCCAAAAAGCGATGTTCTACACACTGGAATGGGCGTGCCGTCTTTCCGAAGCCACCAGCGGCCATCTGGGATTGGTCGAAGATGAACCCCACCACGTCGTCGCCACGCATCATTACGGCAGACAAAAAACGGGCGCACTACCTGTCAACCTCGATACGGTCTATAAAGAAATCTGGCAAGTGGTCGATAGCCGCCAGACCTTGATGGTCGATTCCGGGCAATATGGCAAAGATACCGTGCTCATCGTGCCCGTCCTGCGTGAAAACAACGTCATTGGCGTCATCGTCCTCAAGCGCGAAGATGCGGGCACATTCAATCCCACCCAACAGGACATCGTGCAGCGGCTGGCGACTCGTGCCGCTGTTGCGATTGAAAATGCGCGCCTCTATGATGCGGTGCGTGAAGCCGATAAAGCCAAGAGCGAATTCGTCGGGATTGTCGCCCATGACCTGAAAGCGCCGATGACCAGCATTTCCGGTTATTCGGAACTGATGTTGATGCAAGATGAAAATCTGAATGATCGCCAGCGCAACTTCTTGCAACGCATTCAAGATACAGTCAGGCGCATGGAAATCCTCGTCTCTGATCTGGCGGACATCAGCCGCATTGAAAGCGGGCATTTCCTCATGGACGAAACGCGCATCGCGCCGCAGTCGGTCATCCAGGCGCTGAAAGACGCCACCCTGCCGGAAATTGAAAAACGCCGGCACAAGTTCATCGAAAAAATCGCCGACAAGCTGCCCGAACTCTATGTCGATTATTATCGTCTGCTGCAAGTGCTGACCAATCTCATCACCAACGCCTATAAATACACACCGGAAGGTGGCACGATTACGCTGGAAATCAAACAGGCCGGTAACCGCGTGCGCTTCAGTGTGAGTGATACGGGCATTGGCATATCAAAAGAAGATCTCAAAAAGTTGGGGACGAAGTTCTGGCGCGCCGAAGACCGCGAAACCCGCGCACAACCCGGCACCGGGCTGGGTTTTGCCATCACCCGCCATCTGGTCGAGCAAATGGGCAGCCAGATCGATATTCATAGCAAGAAGAATGAAGGCAGTCGCTTTACCTTTGATGTACCCGTTGCTGCTGACTGAGCGATGCGCCTGTTTTTATCGCCACATCTGGATGATGCCGTATTAAGCTGTGGGGGCACGATTCATCAACTAACACAGCGCGGGCAGGACGTGACCATTCTGACCGTTATGGCGGGCGACCCGCCCGACCCGCTGCCCGCTTCGCCGATTGTGCGTGAACTGCACAGCCGCTGGCAAGCAGGTGAAACACCTGTCGCAGTTCGCAGACAAGAAGACAGCGCAGCAGCACAGGTATTGGGCGCAAAGGTCATCCACCAATCAATTCCCGACTGTATCTATCGCACGGTGGATGGACAACCCATCTATCTTGATAATCCGGGATTGTTTGGGGCAGTCCATCCTGAAGACCCGGCCCACAGCCAACTGGCACGGATGACCCTACCACCGGGTATCTCAACGCTGTATGCGCCATTGGGTGTGGGCAATCACGTTGATCATCAACTCGTGCGCGATTGGGCCCTTAAAATCGCGCACCAACAACCGGCTGTCGTCCTGAAATTTTATGAGGAATATCCGTACAACGATGATACAATAGCGATAGACAGCGCCCTCAGCCATTTTACTGTACACTTGATGCCAGAATACATCGCGCTCACCGCTGCGGATATACAGGCTAAGATTGCCGCTGTGAGGTGTCACCAATCGCAAATCAGCACCTTTTGGGCAGATACACAACAGATGGCACACGCAATACGGGCAGCGCTTCAGCCTACAGATGACGACCAGCCCGTAGAACGGTATCGGGTGCGCTGACGGCAATCGAGATTACATAGCAACCAGACGGGACCCGCAGACCAATCCCGTGAATACACATCAGGAGCCAAGCATGTCGAACGAAGACAACCTCCACGAAGTGCGCGAAAAGCTGAATGAACTGTTAGAAGCCGCGCGAACGGGCGCGATTATCCCGGTGCGCCTGCCGGGTCAAATCGAGGAAATTGCAGACCTGTTGGCCAAAAGTGCGGAAGCCGACGCAGAAGCCGACAATGAACGGGGCGACAGTGCCGACATGCCAATGACGGGCGACGCAGCAGAGATCGTGAAGGCGCACGCTCAATTTATCTCGATTGCTGTCCATGAACTGCGAACGCCGATGACCAGTATCCGGGGTTATGCCGATATGCTGCCGTCGATGGGTGAACTGAGCGACATGCAAAAGCAGTTTGTCGAAACCATCCGTACTAATGCGCGCCGGATGGAAGGGCTGCTGGCAGATGTGAGTAACATCACCAAAATCCGCGCCCGCACGCTGAAAATCTCGCTCAAAATGGATATGTTCAAAAATATCGCGATGGGGTTGGAAAAACAGGCCAACAAACTCGCAGAAGAACTCAATCGCCAGACGGAATTTAATATCCCCGATGGCCTTCCCCTGCTCAATACCGATGGCGAATTCCTGACAATGGCGTTCATGAAACATATCGAAAATGCCCTGCGTTATTCTGCGGATGGCGAAGGGAAAGTGACCGTCACAGGCGCGGCAGATGGTTCAACCCTGGTCGTCACGATAGAGGATAATGGCATCGGTATCGAACCCGACATTCTGCAACGGTTGGGGGAACTCTATTTACGCGGCGAAAACGATACCGTGCGCGAATTCAAGGGCAGTGGTCTGGGCGTGCCGATTGCGCTCGGCATTATCGAAATGCTCGGCGGCGAAACAACGATTGAGAGCGAAGTTGGTCAGGGCACAAAAGTCACGATCCGGCATCCGGGCATGGTCTAGTGTTTACCATGTGGCGCATTTTGGCAATCAACTATAAATAGGCATGTTAACATATCTCTAACTTTACAAGCGACCTTTGTTTATGATACATTACGGCATACAGGCCAAAAAATCATTGCCAACCTGCAAATAATCGGCACAGCGCAAGCTGTGCTTTGTAATTTTCCCGTGTGGTCTACTGAACGTGGAGGAAAACAGCATGAACCAACCACAATATCTCACACGCGAGGGACTCGAAAAACTCGAACGTCGTCTGAGTGATCTAAAAGAAGTGCGCCGCCCACAGGTCGCGGAACGCTTGCGTCTGGCGATGCAAAATGCGGGGGATTTGACCGAAAACGCCGAATATACCGATGCAAAAGATGAGCAAGCCTTTATCGAAGGGGAAATTGCGCGCATCAGCGACATTTTACGCCACGCGCAAATTATTGAAGAACAAGGCATGTCAAAAGACGAAGTGGTGATTGGCTCGCATGTGACGGTGGTCGAAAAAGGCACGAAAGATGAAGAGGTCTATCAAATCGTCGGCACAGCCGAAGCCAACCCGCGCGAAGGCAAAATTTCATTTGAAAGCCCGCTCGGTAAAGCCCTTCTGGGCGCAAAGGTGAAAGACAAGGTAGTCGTGCCCGCGCCCGACGGCGAAATTACCTTCGTCGTCAAGTCGATTGATTAGCACGCCTCTCGCGAACCCTGCCCCCTATTGACACTCAAACAGGGTACGCTGCGTGCCCTGTTTTTATTTATGTGGCTGCACTACAATGCCAACCATTCTGACCCGAACCAGCAAAAAGGAGGATGAGCGGATGTGGCAACCCAACCGCCTCGAACAGGAACGGCTGGAAAAAGTCCACCTTCTCGAAGCACGCGGCATCAACCCCTACCCGGCGCGCGCCGAACGCACCCACACCGCCGACGCCGCTATCGCCGCATTTGAAGCGATTGAAGCCAATGACCCGGAAGCCGCGACTCAACTTGAAGTCACGGTCTGCGGGCGGATACGGCGCCTGAATCTGAAGGGCAAAGTGTCATTCATGCACATCGAAGACCAGACCGGGCGGGTGCAGCTTTTCTTGCGGATTAATGAGATTGGCGAAGAGACGTATACCCTCGTCAAAGACAAACTCATCGACATGGACGATTTTGTGCAAGCCACTGGTACCATGATGCGGACAAAAGCGGGTGAGGTCAGCGTGCGTGTGACCGATTTCCGCCTGTTGAGCAAATCCCTCAGTCCTTTACCGGTCATCAAACAGGTGACGCAGGACGATGGCACAGTCGAGGAGTATGGCGAATTCAACAATATCGAGACTCGCTATCGCCAGCGCTATGCCGACCTCGCCGTGAATCGTTGGGTGCGTGAGGTGTTTATACAGCGCGCCAGAGCAATCCGCGCCATGCGTGAATTTCTGGATAATGAGGGGATGCTGGAAGTCGAAACACCTGTTTTGCAACCGATTTATGGCGGTGCGGCGGCGCACCCGTTCGTGACCCATCACAACCACCTGCATCAGGATTTGTATCTGCGGATTAGTTATGAACTCTATCTGAAACGCCTGCTGGTAGGCAATATCGACGCGGTGTATGAAATCGGGCGTGACTTTCGCAACGAAGGCGTCAGCAACAAGCACAACACCGAATTCACGATGATGGAATTCTATAAAGCCTATATCGACTATACAGGGGTGATGGACATCGTAGAGCGTATGGTGGCCCATATCGCAGAACGGGTCTGCGGCAGCACGACGATTAGCTATCAGGGTGAGTCGGTTAATTTAGCGCCGCCATTCCAGCGCTTGACGATGCGCGACGCGATTAAACAGTATGCCGAAATCGACTATATGGATTATCGCACCGCTGAGGAACTGGAAGCGGCAATCATCGCGCAGGGCGGCAAGGACGGTCTGCAACCCGGTCAACCCTGGGGCAAACTGGTCGAGCATCTCTTTAGCACCTATGCCGAACCGAAGTTGCGCCAGCCCACGTTCATCACCGATTTTCCGCGTGATATTTCGCCGTTTGCAAAGCGGGCGGATTATGATGATGTCCATGTCGAACGCTTTGAACTGTATATTATTGGCATGGAAATGGGCAACGCCTTCACCGAACTCAACGACCCGCGTGACCAGGAACAGCGATTTGTCGAGATGAAGCAGTTGTATGGCGATAAACAAGAAGACTCCACACCAATGGATGAAGATTATCTGCGCGCCATGCGCTATGGGATGCCGCCGAACGGGGGCTATGGCATGGGCGTAGACCGCTTTGTGATGCTCTTGACCGATCAAACAAACATCCGCGATGTGCTGCTATTTCCTCATCTGCGCGAAGAAAAATAGCGCAAACGGCAGAAACACGGTAAAACTAAGGACGTATCATG
>CAZTLI010000052.1:15833-18236 GCA_964614375.1 uncultured Anaerolineaceae bacterium | reverse complement strand
GTTCGCCATAGGTATCGGGTTCGCCATCGAAATCCAAATCGCGTTGATACCAGTCATCGCCAATCAACCAGTGGATGTACTGCATGTGTATGGGGTCGTCCAATCCGAGACTGCGGCGCATGTAGGCCCGGTCAGCAGCACTCACCTCGCGCTGATTCGCCATGAATGCCAGTGGATCGCCCGCGTTCTTCAATAATATAAAGACAAAAACCGATATAAGTATTAAAAGTGGGATTGTTTGTAGCATTCGGCGGATGAAATATTGACCCATATGTCAACCTGTCGCCCGAAATCATAATACCGGACACATCCATCATCACATCACAACTACATAAATTCTACAGCTCGCATAGAATGGTTTTTCTGAACCCACAATTGCTGTTTCAGGCCACAGTGTGGCACAAGCCAGGCGACACGGATGATTTGTGGTCGCCTGCGATTTCATACCCATTCACGGTTAGGAAAAATCTCAGGGGAGCACCCATAGATGCCCCCTGAGAAGCTTTATTCAGAAGCGGTGTCTCAACCAGCCGGACGCCATGCTTCGGAGTTGTTGAAGTAGTTGCCAGACAGCGACCCCATGTTTTCGAAGGTGCTGATGTCCCAGCGGTCTGTATTGACGGCGAACCAGGTCGCACGCAGACGCAGACCATGCCAGAAGTAGCCTTCAAAGTGCAGGGTGACGGCTTCTTCAACCAGCGCATCACGTTCTGGCCCCGGCAGGGTCTGGCTGATGAGGTTGTCTACCTCATCGTAGCGCGGGTTGCAGAACTGCCAGGGGTTGAAGCCATCGGGATTTTCTGCCGACGGGATACCCCGACATTGATAGCTGTCACGTTCACCGAGCGGGGTGAGCGGGTCGGCGCTGTTGGCGAAGATGGCCAGGTCGAATTCATAGTTGGTCAGTGTGCCGCGTTCGGCAAAGGGCGCGAAGAAGATCGACGCCGGGAAGATTTGGATTTCGACACCGATACCGACCTGGGCCAGATATTCCTGAATCACGAGCTGATAGTTGTTACGCAGTTCGTTTTCAGTCGTGCCGAAGCGCAGACCTGTCAGTTGCACACCATCCGCATTTTGGCGCGGGGTCGGGACGGCGGCAGTGCCTTCGTCGCCATCATGGTCGAGCCAGCCAGCTTCGTCGAGCAGCTCGCGGGCGCGATCCACATTATATTCGAGGAAGGGCAGGTCTTCGGGCCACAGGGTTGGCGGATACCAGGAAGTTGGGACTTCGATACCGGGGCCAATCAACTGTTCGGCGACGGTAATACGGTCAATGGCGTGGGCAATTGCCTGCCGTACCAGCGGGTCTTGCAGCGCAACTGCACCCGCCGGGGCCGTATCTTGACCATTCGGGCCTGAACGAATCCACAGGGCGTCGGTGAACACACCGGGCACGGCGAAGGCTTCTACACCGGCCATATCCGAGTATTCGGTCAATTGATCGTCTGACCAGTTGAAGGAGAGGTCGATGTCGCCCACGCGCATGGCGTTACGCATCTGGGTGTCGTCTTCAATCAGCACCAGCACAATACGGTCAATCACGGGTTGGGTGAATTCTGCGGGCCAATATTCATTTGGAACCATTGTCCAGCTTACACCACGTTCGCGGGCCACCAGCTTATAGGGGCCGAAGCTGACGATTTCGTTGTCTGTCGCGTCCCAGTAGGGGCTGTCGTCAATGTTGCCAAATTCTTCAATCATGGGATTGATGATGTGGGCAGGATATCGACATTCCGGCAGTTCGGGGCCAGCCAGATAGTCGGGATAGACCTGGGCGTAAATGATGCGGAAGGTCAGTTCGTCAACAATCTCAAAGCCTTCGACCACATCGGGGTAATTGGCGCGGGAAACGGTTGGCGACAGGTCACGATTATGGCGGACGTTGTGCCATGCTTCGCAGTCTGCCGAGGTGATGGGTGTACCATCCGACCATTGCAGGCCTTCACGCAGACGAATTTCGACAACGGTGTTGCCGGCTTCGTTGCTGGTGACCATGCCATTTTCAACCGATGGAATTTCGGCAGCCATTACCGGGTGAATATTGCGCTCCCGATCCCATTCCCACAAATCACGACCATAAAAACTTTCAATATATGAACCGAACGCAAGGGTGGTTAACGGATTGATGCGTTCGGGTTCTTGCTCGATGCCGACGACGATGACGAGTTCGTCCTGGGCAATGGCAACGCCACCAAAAATGGTGAGTACCACCACAAGGGCCAGCGTCAAGCTCAACAGGCGGTTAAACCTTCTCATTATGGAATTCCTCCTAAAAAATTGTTCAATAGTGGTAGGGTTGTGTGCGGAAACCCCACCGCAAAACCATGCGCTATTTTATCTATAGCGCCTAGAGAATAACACACATCTCAGAATCGTCGCAATATTTTAACATTAGAAAAT
>CAZTLI010000052.1:0-15733 GCA_964614375.1 uncultured Anaerolineaceae bacterium | reverse complement strand
ACCTGCCCGCGTGTGAGCCGTGCCATCTGCATCCACGACGTGAGGCCGATACCGATGAAGATGAACAACATCCCGCCCATGCTCTGGTCAAGCTGGCTGACATTATAGGCGAATGTGCCCGGTTCGATGCCCGATGTCGCCCGGAAAAACGACATCAGCAGGATAATCAACAATAAGGTGGGAAAGGCATACATAATGTCGGTAAAGCGCATGATGAGGTTATCGACTCTGCCGCCCAAATAACCGGATGTCAGCCCTAACCCGACGCCGACAGCCAGCGCGACGACGGGGCCAATCAAGGCCACCAGCAGCGACACGCGCGTGCCGTGAATAATCCGGCTGAGCAGGTCGCGTCCGAGATTGTCGGCGCCGAAGGGATAGGCATTATTGACGCTGACATAACCGCCTTCTTCGCGCGAGGTCATGGTCGGAAACAGGTTAATCACCCACTCCGGGGCGCTGTTGGCGTCGGGCAGCGTTTGTGCCCGAAAGCTATAGGGCGCGATGACATCGGCGAAAATCGCGATCAGAGTGAAGAAGATGATGATGCCTAACCCGAAGAGCGCGGCCCGATTGCGAAACAAACGCCGAATCGAACTGCGCCATAGACTTTCGCCTTTGACGGGGACTTTGAGTTTGACGATGTTGCCACCGGTGGGCACATCGGTTGAAGTTGTAGCCGCCATAACAGCACTCGCTTTTCTTATGTGTAACGAATTCGTGGGTCAATCCACGCATACACTATATCAACAATCAAATTGGCAAACACTAAAAATGTGGTATACAACAACACCGTGCCCATTATCACCGTATAATCGCGATTGGTGATAGACCGGACGAAGAAACGACCTAGACCGGGAATGCCAAAAATGAGTTCGACGACGAATGTGCCGGTTAGCAGCGCCGCCGCCAAGGGCCCCAAAATCGTCACCACCGGAATCAGCGCATTTTTGAGCGCGTGCAGCCCGATCACCACCCGTTCTGCCAGACCTTTCGCCCGTGCGGTGCGGATATAGTCTTCATTGAGCACTTGCAGCAAGCTGGCGCGGGTTAGGCGGGCGATCAAGGCCGATTGCGCGAAACCGAGCGCGAAGGCCGGCATGATGATATGGGCGAGCGTGCCCCAACCCGTTACGGGCAGTAAATGCAGTTCCACGCCGACGATATATTGCAGCAGCGGCCCCAGAATAATCGCGGGAATCGACACCCCCATAATCGCCACGCCCATCCCGGCATAATCATAGAAGGTATTGCGTTTCAGCGCCGAAAGCACACCGGCGGGCACCCCAATCGTGATGCCGACTGCCATTGCCGCCAATCCCAATTGGAACGAGACGGGCAGACTGTCGCTGATGATGCCGGTGACGGTGCGACTGCGCTGGGTGAGCGAGGGGCCAAAATTCATCCAGCGAAAGGCCGTCCCCTCTGCGCCAAAGGGCAGGTCGATATTGATGAGATAATCTTCCTGAACCGAGCGCCGGAAGTCTGGCCCGGTGATGCGGGGGATGAGCACCCCACCGACATAATCTAAATATTGCACCACCAGCGGCGCGTCGAGGTTATATCGCTGTTCCAGATTACGAATAATGGGTTCGGGGACACCGCGTTCGGTATTGAATGGGCCGCCCGGCACGAGGCGCATCAACAAAAACGTAATCACGGATACGACAAACAGCACCAGAATCATCCAAAAGATACGCCGCATTATATACTTTGCCATACCTGAAATCTTTCATCACCTGTGTTTGATACGATGAGAGGGAGTCTGTTTTTAGTAACTCCCTCTCGGTAGTGCGATTATATCACGACGTTAGACGCCGTTGTTTACATATCTTCGACTGACCACTTTTCATAGTATTCGCGTGTGATGCGCGAGTACGTCCGCTCGATTCCGGGACGGGTCAGGTCCTGGGTTGAGTAGTAGTAAATCGGCGCAATTGCCGCGCTGGTGTTGGTCAGGATCAGTTCGGCCTGGGCATACAGTTCACGGCGTTCCTCAACGGTTGGTGCGATAGCCGCACGTTCCACGATGTCATCATATTCCGCATTGGAGAAGTGATTGTCGGGGTCGTTGCTGCTATGGAACACGTCGAACAGCCAGTTGTTGGTGTCGGGATAGTCGAAGCACCAGCCCGCGCGATAGATGTCGGCATCGCGGCGCAGGTCGAGGTAGGTCGCGAAGTCCTGGCTGGCGAGCTGCACATTTACACCCAGTGTTTCCGACCACATTTGCTGGGCAGCCTGGGCGATTGCGGCATGGGTATCGGAGGTGTTGAACAGCAGGGTGATGTTGAAGTCACCCGCTGAGCGCCCGGTGTCCGCCAGATATTCTTCCCATTGTGCGCGGGCATAATCCGGGTCAAATTGAATGACCTGATCCATGTAGTCGCCTTGTTGTGGCGCGGCGACCATATTCGGCAGCGTCAGGAAGAAGGCCGGGGACTCGCCACGACGGGTAATGTTGGTCACAATAGATTCACGATCCAGCGATGCCGAGAATGCGCGGACGGCGCGGGCATCGTTAAACGGTTCGCGTTCTTGATTGAAGCCATAGTAGTAGGTGCAAGTGCCGAAGTCGCTGTGGAGCGCGGCGCTCAGGTCGGGGTCGGCATAGATGCGGTCAACCGCTTCTACGGGGACTTCAGACACATCCAGTTCACCCGCTTCAAACGCGGCAAGCTGTGGCGCGGTGTCGAGGAAGATGAAATGGACTTCATCAATCGACGGTGCAGGGATGGACTCGGTGCCGACCCAGAATGGATTGGTGATGAGCGTCAGGCTTTCATCGTGAATCCATTCCTTGACCGCGAACGGCCCATAGGATGCGATGTTTTCCGGTTCAATCCAGAAGTCGCCCACTTCTTCGATGAGCCAGTCGGGTTGCGCGGTGGTGATCCACATGCTGATGATAGATTCAAACGCGGCGGATGCTGCCGGGATGGTGATTTGCAGGGTGTAGTCATCGAGTGCGACTGCCTGAACACCGTCCATCAGTGCGGCGCGTTCGTCTTCGCCCAATTCAACATCACTGCCTTGGAATTCGCGTGCGCCCACAATCCAGGGTGCGAGGATGCCGCTGTAGTCCGATGCCACCAGCGGGTCGAGTGTGCGGCGGATGCCATACACAAATTGCGACGCGGTGACATAACGCGGGTTGCCTTCGTCATCCAGCACCTGTTCAACTTCGCCGCTGTCCGGGTTGTAGCGCACCCACGGAACTTCGGGCATGATGCTGAAGGTATAGACAGTGCCATCTTCCGATGCTTCCCATGTCGCCATACCGGGCTGCACGACCACCAGTTCTTCATGCAAACGCCCCAGTTCGGGGAAGATTTCGGTGATGACCTGTACCGACGGCACATCCGACGCCTGTGATGGATCAAGCGTTGGGATGTCATCCGGCCCCATTTGGCGCGAGGTGCGGATGATAACCGGTTCATCCTGGGCGACGACGACGCCAATAGCGGTCAGCGCCAGCGCCACGACCAGAATAAGTGTAATAAAACGACTATATTTTGACATACCTTGTATCCCCCTAAAGGATAACGGATAGAAACGAAACTCAGGGTAAAGCAAGGTTAAGTATAGCGCTCTATAGCGCAAATGGCGAAAGTTTTTGTGCAAATTTTACATTTAACCCGCTTGACTGTTTAAAGTGCCTAAATCACCGAAAAATCTGCCGAACATCCCCGAAATGCCCCGTTTTCGTGCCCAATCGAGATAAACAGACCTGCGGCGAACCAAATCGGACTTATATGGTCTTAGGCGTTGTCCGTGTGCTTAGCGCGGTTTCGGGTTGAGTTCGCTCGGTGGTCGCGCGAGGTCAAACAGATCATTGACGCGGGTATAACTGCGCCCTGCTAAACGCCCCACGGGTTGATAGGCGGCGATGTCGATATAGTGCCCTTCGCGGTAGACGATTTCGCTAAAGTGCATATACACAATCGTGCCGATGATGAGATGCCCCCCGCCCGGCTGGTCATTGATGGTGACGATTTGATTGAGTGTGCATTCAAAGCGAATCGGCGTTTCTTGCACACCGGGAGGCGGCACGACTGTTGATGCAATTGGCGTTAATCCCGCGCGCTCAAATTCGTCAACTTCGGGCGGGACTTCGACAGCGGAGCTGTTCATTGCCTCTGCAAGGGCTTCGGTCACAAAATTGATGACAAATGCGCCCGTCGCCCTGACATTGTTAAAGGTATCTTTTTGCCCGTTGCCGGCGTTTCGCACGCTGGTACAGAAAACGACTGTCGGCGGATTGCTACAGACGGCGGTGAAATAGCTGAACGGCGCGAGATTGGGCACGCCATCGGCAGCAACGGTGCTCACCCAGGCGATGGCCCGCGGGACGATGCTGCCCGTCATTAATTTATAGACATCGCGTTCAGCGAGGTCGGCAGGGTTAAACTCTAGCATGTTGGTGTGATACTTTCTGTCATTGGCTGCCGATGATTATAACGAGGGGGATGGCGGTCGCCTATGACCATAATTATTGGCCTCTTGCCGCTGGCTAAAAGCAGAACCGCACCGCACAGGACACACAAATGGGTTACGCAGAGGGCGCGGAGAAGGATACAGGCGTGTGGACGACGCGCACTCGTCCCTGCCTCATTCGCTTTGCGGCCTTTGGATTGGACTGTCCTACCTACACCACCTGTCCGATGCGTTCGGCTGCCATGCGTCCGCCGATGATGTTCCCGGCTGCGGGGCCGATTTCGAGTTCCGCCAGTGACCCGCTCACATACAGGCCGTGCCCCCAGCATAAGTCCGTATCAACAATCGGAAAACCACAATCCGCCGTCGGCAGTCCCAAATCCTCAATCATCCTATCGAGCCAGCCAGCGCCGGGTCGCGCGCTATCAAAGCCTGTGCATAGCAGCACCCGGTCAGCCAGGAGAGTCGATTCATCCGCCAGCGTGAGCGTCACCTGTTCATGACCATAGTCTGCGGACAGGACATCGCCCCGTATGCGCCGGAGTGCGCCTTCACGTTCAGCCTGTCTGAGCGCGCGGACATCTTCTCCGGGCATCGAGCCGGGTTTACGGGCTTCGTCAATCATCCAGCGGCGTCGGGCCATCGCTGGGGTGCGCCGAAACGCGGTCAGACAACCGCGTCCCAGCCAGCAGGGACTCGAATCGAAATAGGCTGTCCGCAGGTCATGGCGCATCAGCAGCGTGACTGTGCCCGGTGCGCGTTCACTATAGGCTAAGGCGGTCTGCGCCGCGGTGATGCCCCCGCCGATAATCACCAGATGCGACCAGTCTGGCAGTTTATCGCGTTCAAATCCCGGCGCGAAAATGTGATGGACAGGCGCGCCCCTTTGCCGCAGCGAGAATGCCCAATCAGGCCAGCGCAGATGGGTGCGGCCTATCGCCAGAATCACCCGCCGCGCTTCGATGCTGCCCTGACCGGTTTCGACGCGCAAACCAGCGCCATAATGTCCGATACCCCGCGCATAATCACGGATGCGTAAAGCGGTCAGTCGATGGGTTTGGATGACATGCTGTGTGTGACATTGGAACAGGTCATACGTCGGACGGTGAAAGGGCTGCCGGTAGCCCACTGCCGGATGGTCTGCCGCATAGCGTTCGAGCGCATCCAGGGGCACGTCCAGATGATGGACTTGTGGTGACCGCATATAGCGCATTCCGACATTGCCCGTCGTGATATTCCAGCGCGCCAGCGGCACATCATGCGGGTCGAGCACACGCAGACGGTCACGCCCGACACCTTTCCCCGCCGTCAGATAGTGCGACAGATAGGTCCCGTGTATGCCCCCGCCGATAATCAGCCAATCAAGCATCGCTTTCCTTATAGATACAGGTTGCCAGTAAGTGAAGTGTATAACAATACCTGCTTCTGTGTAATGCCTACAGCAATAGCCAACCATTCGTTTTATAATGAAAGCACACGTTATGCAGGAGTTACCTTATCATGACAACCAACGGTGCTGAACAGCAGCGACGTTCCATCACTGGAATCACAATCAGTGGATTCAAATCACTTCGAGATGAAACTTCTGTAGAAATCCGTCCCCTAACGATTCTAGCAGGGGCAAATAGTTCAGGTAAATCGAGTATTATCCAGCCGTTACTCCTCATGAAACAGACATTGGAATTGGACTATGATTCGGGTGTATTCCATCTTGATGGCCCGAACGTGCATTTTACCGAAGTCAAGCAGTTCTTTTCGGACACCAGATTAGATCGCATAGATAATACTGACAGCGTTGATTTCAATGTTGGGATTGAAGTTGGTGATACAACACGTCTAACCAATAAATATGTCAAAACATCCACTAAACAAGGCGTGCGAGTTGTAGAAACCACCTATCAAGAACCCGGTCATGAACTACGACTCTGGGAGAATATGTCACATGACGACTTATATCGTCAATTGCCTGTAGAATTTGATAAATTTAAATCGTCTGTAGAGCGTATCTCGATAGGTGGTGAGGCATTTTGGTATGCTGCACAGAATCGGTGCTTTTTATACCCAAGTTTGCGTCATGCCAATGGACAACCCGCAATTGAAGGTGATCCATTACCACTCAGAGTTTTCCCGTTATTTCAGTTTAAACATACTATACAAGAAGTCATTCATGTGCCGGGTCTGCGGGGCAATCCCCGACGCAGCTATCCAATGACGTTCACAACGGGGCCTCGGTTTGAAGGTACATTTGATAAATATTTTGCAAGTATCATCGCTGAAGGGACTTCAACAGAAGTGATATTTCCTTTGGTTGAGTGGTCAGAATTGTTAAACATCGCACGAGGATTTGAAACAAGTACAACGGGCGAAATAGAGGTCACAATAAAAATCCAGGATCAAGGTGGGACATTCAATATTGCTGATGTCGGTTTTGGGGTATCGCAGGTGCTGCCAGTTTTGGTGGCGCTGCTGGTCGCACAACCGGGACAACTTGTGTATCTCGAACAACCGGAACTACACCTCCACCCGCGCGCGCAGGTTGCTTTAGCCACCATTCTGGCAGATGCCGCCAATCGTGGGGTACGTGTCGTTGCTGAAACACACAGCTCTCTGCTGCTGTTGGGTCTGCAAACGCTGATTGCAGAAGGCAGAATTGAGCCAGAGAAGGTGATATTGCACTGGTTTCAACGCGATGACGAAGGCGTTACCACTGTTCGCAGTGAGCAGCCAGATGAAAATGGCGCATATGGCGATTGGCCCGAAGATTTCGCAGATGTTGAATTGGATGCCCAAAAACACTATATGGATGCTGTTGCTGCGCGTGAAATGGGCACGTAATGGCAGCAAACGTCTCACGGCGGTTGGTGATTGATGCGTCTATCGCGAGGGCAGCAGGTGAGACTAAGCATCCTACATCTAAAAACTGCCGAGATTTCCTCGAAGCAGTGCGTAAGCATCGCCATAAGTTGGTTTTGTCCCCCAACATAAATACAGAATGGGATAAACATCAATCACGATTTGCGTTTACTTGGCGACGAAAGATGATTGCCACGAAAAGCGTTGTGTTTCTGCAAACGGATGCCATCATCCAGACTGAATTACGTGACAAAATAGACACACTCATTCCTGATGATGGCGCTCGGCGTGAAATGCTCAAGGATGTGCATTTGCTGGAAGCGGCACTCGCCACCGACCACACTGTTACCTCTCTCAATGAATTAGACCGAAAACGCTTTCAATCTGTGTGTGATTCCATTGATGAAATTCGCCGTATTGTGTGGGTCAACCCTGATAAAGCTGAGGAAGGTTGTCTCGCGTGGGTTGAGTCGGGCGCCCCACCTGATGACCATCGTAAACTGGGTTACAAAGGCGATGAGGACTAGACGGTCATTGTTCTAAAATGCCCGACTCTGCTATAACTGAGGCTAGTGAATGCACCACAGGCACACAATGGACAGTCTGACCTATGACAAACGCACCCCTCCGCTTTGAATATATCCCATATCCGCTGTGGCGGCGGAAAATGCCGCTGCCGGCGCGCGTGATGCTCGAACCGCTGTTCCGGTCAGTCTATCCGGTCAGCGCAGACCGGCATCCGCCCGATACACCCGATAAGATGGCGCAATGGCTGGCACGCTGGAAGTTGTTTGGCGAAAATGGCTGGGGCATCCCGGAAAACGTCATCGCGCGGCAGCTCGCCAGCAGCAACGCGCCAATTGCCTATACCGAACGGCGTCTGCCCGAACGCGCGGCGGATAAACCCGTTCGCGTCCCGGCACAGTGGGAGACGATGGAATCGGTGTTGATTAGCTGGGCATGGATGTATCCGCCGCTGTGGGCAATGCACGCGCAGATGGTCGAAGGCATCAGCCCCGTATGTCCGGTTGAGATTATCGTGCCGACGGCGATGTGGGCACACGCGGTCTGGGTTTATCTATCCGAGCGCGACCTCGCGCAGATGGACAATGTGCGCTTTCTGGTGCTGCCGACCAATGACATCTGGATACGCGATTATGGCCCGATTATCGGTCTGGATGATGACGGTCAACAGGTGGCGGTGAACCCCATCTATGACCCGCTGCCGAATTATCCGCAGCATGAAGACAACGGGATGGTGCGGCGCTGGTCGGCCTATCGGGAAATGTCCGTGCGCGATTGGAATATGCACACCGAAGGCGGCAATCTGTGGTCAGATGGACAGGGCACACTCATCATGTCTGAGCAGATTTTTTATAGCAATCGCTATCATGACCGGGACAGCATCCTCAAAGCCTTTCATGATGTGTTCCACTTCGAGAAAGCGATCATCACGCCGCGTATGACCTTGGAAGAAACCGGGCATGTCGATTTGCTGGTGAAATTGGCCGACGCACAAACGGTCTTTGTCTCCGCAGCGACATCCCTCACCACGGGCACAGCCCTGCGGAAGGCGCGCCAACTGCTCGAAAAAGAGACCAACGCCGCCGGACAGCCCTACAACATCGTCCCACTGCCGACTCCGCCGCTGTATCTCAACTGGATTTTTTATACGATTCGGCGCGGTTACACCAATTCGCTGACGGTCAACGGGCGGGTGCTCGTACCTGTGTTTGGTGTGCCAGAGGATGAACAGGCGCTGCGTATCTATGCAGAGACCATGCCCGACTATGACATCATCCCCATAGATTGCAAAGTGGCGATTAACGGCGGTGGCGCAGTCCACTGTATGACGCGGGAAGTACCAGCGGCGGGAGGATAATGCCGCCAGAGATTGATGCGTTGGACGCATTTAGTTATCTGACTGCCGTAGTACCGCGTTCATCGAAATGGATAATTGGGTCGCCTGAACAGAGTCAACAATGTTAGCCGTCATCTTGTCATCTTCAGATGACATGGCTTTTGGGTAGCCGCACGTTTTAACGTGGGGCACAATAACGCAAGGACACGCTCATGCCAAAAAATCAAGTGCCTGAAGGGTTCGCATGGCTGGCGCAGCTCGCCGAAGAGGTCAACGTCGGCGGATTCTATAAAAATACCGAAGTCGCCGCCATTTACTGCGCCCATTGCGATACGATTCAACCCTACTGCACGGGATGCGGTAACAAACTCTATGATGTCTACGATGAAAATAGCGATTCATGTGGTCACTGCGGTATCATGCTGACTCATTGCAATATCTGCGGCAACCCCGTCACCGAGATGGATACCGCGCCGGAAGGCATCCAGAAGCCGGAATATTGGAAATATTGTCCCGCCTGTGGCAAAGCGGTCTTCGCTGTGACGGATATGTGCCCGCATTGTAAGGTCAGCATGGGTACACACCTCGATGCCGTCTATGAGGCGACCTACGCCTATGTGAGTCAGGTCGTGCATGAAGAAGAAGATACGCAGTATCGTATGGAATATGGCATCAAACCCCGACCAGACCGTCGCAAGCGCAAAAGTGTCAATTTGCTGCCCATTGGTTTTTTCAAGTGGTATGCGCGCTGGTTCACACGATTTTTCTCCGCCCGTAAAGGAGAGGCGGGTAGTGACGGGGGCTGAGGTTGCGCCGAGTAAATGTAGTGCCAGGACGCAAGTTCCAGGTAAGCGTAGTGATGGGATGTGGGCTGAAAACCTGACCCATTCAGGAAAACATACACAGGTAACAGCTGCGGTTGTTCCGCCACCCGGTAAAACGTGCGGCTGCCCGCAAGACACGTCATCTGAAGCTGACACGATCAGCAAAGGGTGCTTTTTGCACGAGAAAAATTGTCCACCTCAGTGGACGTGGCACTGTGGCAGCCAGACGATGACAGTACACAACACCGCTATCGTCTGGCGGCGCAAACGACCCATTGCACAAAAATGTCAGGTTCTCAACGTTAGATTGCACATCGGCAAAAACAGCACAATGGCATAAACTGCTAACCCCTAAAATCTAACACCCAATCCCTCAAACCCTCTGCGTCCTTTGCGTTGAATCTGTTGTTCTTCCTCTGTGCTCTCAGTGGTTTATTTTGCAGTTCAGCAATTAAAAACGACGCGGGTTGCCGCGCCGTTACTGATTGCCACTATATAAGGAAGCGTTTTACAGATAATCGCGCAGCTGACGGCTGCGACGCGGATGACGCAGGCGACGCAGCGCACGCCCTTCGATTTGTCGAATCCGTTCACGGGTGAGACCAAATTTCTGCCCGACCTCTTCCAGCGTATAGGCGCGACCATTTTGCAGGCCGAAGCGCAGGCGCAGAATCCGGGCTTCACGCGGGGTCAGCGTCGTTAAGAGTTGTTCAATTTTTTCTTGCAGCAAATTGCTGTAGGCGGTTTCGGTGGGGGTGGGTTCGCTGTCGTTTTCAATGAAATTGCCCAATTCGCTGTCTTCATCTTCGCCAACGGGATGTTCCAGACTCAGCGGCTGCCACGATACGCGCAGCATCCACTGCACTTTGCGCGGTTCCATTTCCAGTTCAGCGGCGATTTCGTCCACCGTTGGCTTGCGCCCGTGATGCTGTTCGAGGTCGCGCACCACCCGATACAGGCGGCGGATGCGGTCACTCATGTGGACGGGTACGCGAATGGTACGACCCTGGTCGGCAATCGCGCGGGTGATGGTCTGGCGAATCCACCATGTGGCATAGGTGCTGAAGCGATAACCGCGACGATAATCGAATTTCTCGACGGCTTTCATCAAGCCCAGATTGCCCTCTTGAATCAGGTCGAGGAAAGGGACGCCGCGTGACATATATTTCTTGGCGATGGAGACGACCAGACGGGTGTTGGCTTTAATGAGGTGCTCGCGGGCGGTGTTGCCATCTTCGACGAGGAACTGCCATTCAACCGCGCGTTCGTGATTAGGATTTTTATAGAGCTTTTCTTCGGCTGCGATACCGGCTTCGAGGCGCATCGCAAGCTGGACTTCTTCTTCGGTATCCAGCAGGGGCACGCGCGCCATCTCTTTCAGATACAGGCCCACGGTATCACTGGAGGCCATGATGGCTAAATCGTATTCATCTTCAGCCGGATAATCATCAAAGTCATCGTCATCATCATCATACACGATGTCCGAGTCGTCCATATCAAAAAAGAGGTCGTCATCATCTTCTATGTCGTCTATGTCAACATCATCCGACATCTCCAACTCTTCGTTAAGAAAATCGCCTTCTTCGAGTGTGTCTAATTCACTGTCAAAACTATTATCGTAGGCAGTCAAGACAAGGCTCCCGAATATGAACTATAAACTGACGGATAATACCGCTGTGCTACTTTTTAAAGTCCAGGAGTGCTTTAAGTGGCGCGAGACGCGGGTCAATTGCCTCTGTCTCGCAAGCGCAGACATCGGTGTTCAAGTTTGTCCCGCAATGGGCGCACAGGCCTTTGCAATCGTCTCGGCAGAGCACACGCTGACCGGTTTCGATCAAAATTTCGGCGCGTACCAATGGCGCGAGGTCAAGCTGCCCGGCAGCATTCACGCTAAATTCGGTATCGGGCATTGCAGGGTAGGCAAATAATTCTTCCAGATGAATGTGGATGTCGCGTTCCACCACATCGAGGCAGCGATAGCATTCTGCATCGACACCGGCTTTGAGGTTGGCTTGCACCAGAATACCCTCTTTGGTGCGGCTGAGGCGCAGCGACCCGCGAATATACTTCAGATACAGGTCTTCAGCCACGCGGACGGCGGGGATGTCGAGTTCGGAGTCGTGGATAAGACCAGGGCCTGCTGTGAGTAAGAAGCCAACATTGATTTTAAATACACGGTTATGGATTAGTGTTGGGTTTTTCATAGTACAAATCCCATCCGGTGTTGGCTAAACCGTGTAACAAAATCCTAACATTTAGCCGTTAACTCTGTTTGAATTATATGAGAAAGCCTGAGTTTGTGTCAAGTTCTGTCCCACAATCTTAACTAGATACAAACCATTTTTATCAGTTTTCAATTTTTTAGCCGCAAAAATAGCGAAAAAAGCGGGTAAGCAGCGCGCGCTCACCCACAATTTAGCGGTTTATGGGGCGGGGATGCAGTATCCGGTCAATCTTAACGCGCGATGACGGGTAGATTACGACAGTCACCCTGCGCGGTGACGACATTGCCCCGCACCCATGTGCCGTCATCGAGCTGCCACCACAACGCCTCATCTGTGCCGATAGTCTGACCGCTGGCGCGCGTCACCGTCCCTGCTGCCAGTTGTCCGGCGACGCCGAAGTTCGTGCCGGGGCCGCTGCGCTGGTTGACGACGTTGGGCGCGGTGATTTCGCAAACGCCGGGGATAATCGCGGGCGCTTGATAGACCCACACGTTACGCCCTTCACACCGCACACCGGCGCCGCGTCCAATCAAGGCGATGCCATACGTGCCCGCGCGGTCTACCACGTCAAAGTCCATGACGACCAACTGCCCATCGACATAGACGGTCATGTGATTGTCCAGTACCAGCAGCAGCAGATGGTGGGGCACAGACAGGTCAAAGCCGGTATCGAAGATTGCTATCGTTTGCGTGCTGCTGCTATTTTCGTACCGGTCTGTCAGGCGCAGGCTGCCATCGTTCAAAAATCCGGCGTCGATATAGGTCGTGGCAGTGCCGCCGGGATCGGTATTGATGCGTGCCGCGAGGAAACAGCGTTCGACCTCCACAGTCGCGCCGACGTTGAAGGTCAATTCACCCGCCATCACCACATCCGCATAGGGCGACGTGCGCGCGAGCGGCGTGAAAAATGCGCCCTGTCCACTGAAGAAGGTGTAATCTTCCTCAAAGACGAGGCTGCCCCCTTCCGCAATGATGCCCTCTTCTTCCAGGTCTGTGACCACGGTGTCCCAGCGTCCATTGTAATTCGCCAGCGCCTGCGGCGCACGACGGGTTGTGGTTGATTCAGCGCCTTCTATGTCGGGGACAGTCGCCGCCCAGATGCGAACGTTATCGAAGCGCGCATCGACAACCGTCACATCCTGCCCTGTGCCAGCTTCTAATCCGGCATTGCCCGATGTTCGGCGCGCATCGTTTACTTCGGCGACGAGCGTGCTGTTGATATAAAAGGCCAGATAGTCGTTGACACAAACGGCGGTCAGGTGATTGGTCTCGCCAGCGGGTAAAATCGCGTCCGCATGTGTCCAGTTGACCAACGCCTCCCAGAGGCCCGTATCCCGATAAAACAGGCCGAATTCACCTGTGCCTGTGATGCGGAAATAATAGCCATCGCCTGTGTTGGCGCTATCGGCACGGCAGATAATCCCGGCGGTGGACAGCGGTTCGGCATTGGCAATGGTGGCGTCGGCTTCGATCACGACATTGGTGTGGATAGCGGTGTCGAGTCCCCAGGTGAAAAAGTTGCTGGCGAAGACCTCAACGCGGTACTGGCTGTTCTCCACCCGCAGATTCATCGACTCATCGGCATAGGTATCCCATGCGTGGGCTTCATCAAAGCCTTCCTCACGCACCAACTGGCTGACGGTCACGGGTTGCGCGCCCGCTTCAAGCAGCGTGTTGATGTCCGAGGTATCCTGTGCCTGAGTCGGCATCGGCAGCCCCAGCACGATGAGGCACAACATCCATCCGCCTGTGTGTAACCATCGTCGCATCGTTCGCCTCCACAGTAATTTACATCTCAATATTTATTGTACTGTGTTCATCTGGCAGCGTAAAACCTGCTGTGTGACGATTAGGTGCTTATCACCCTTCGCTAACCCGTCGCTATGGGGTGGTTGGCGTCTTGCCGCGGGCTGCTGGCCGATTTTGCAGCCTATTGATAACGACTGTCTGCACATATTAGAGCGATATAAAGACACAGAAGCGATGTATTAATGGGAACGTCACCTGCTGCATCATGCGAGCGACAGACACAGGTGTGATGAGCACCGCTTTAGCCCATTGGGATGGGTTAAAACGCGCGGTCTGTACCTGTTGTAAGGGTTTCGAGAGAATTTTTGCTATACTGTAAGCGGGTTCAATCGCGAGATATTGAGGACAATAAACCATGGGATTGTTTGACAAATTGCGTCCGGGCAAGACCGATGACCAGCCCAATCGCCGGGATTTGGAACGGCAGATGATGCAGGAAGGGCGCCTGCCACCGGGACAATCGCTCACACTCAAATTCCCGGTGCTGACCTATGGGCCAAATCCGGGCTTTAATCCCGAAACGTGGGACTTGCGCGTGTTTGGCGAGGTCGAAAAAGAGATGCGCTGGTCATGGGACGAATTCCTGAAATTGCCCACAACCACGATTACAACAGATATTCACTGTGTCACGCGCTGGAGCAAGTTCGATACCGTGTGGGAAGGGGTGCTGATTCGTGACCTGGTGGCGTTGTTCGGCCTGAAACCGTCAGCCAAACACGTCATCGCCCACTGTGATTTTGGTTATACGACCAATGTCCCGCTGGACGATATGCTTGGCGACAAGGCGCTGCTGGCCTATAAATACGATGGCGATTGGCTCGAACCCGATCACGGCGGCCCGGTGCGGACACTCGTACCGCATCTGTATTTCTGGAAGAGCGCGAAATTTGTGCGGGCGCTGGAATTCAGTGCGGTGGATAAACCGGGCTTCTGGGAAAAGGGCGGGTATCATAATTATGGCGACCCGTTCAAAGAAGAACGCTATGGTCGGCGTGGTTATTAAAACGGGGAAAAATTAACCACTGAGGCACAGAGCACACAACGAGGATGGATTGGGGAATGAGCAGTCCATCCTTTTTAATTGACGGCGAGATTATCGACCATCGGCGTCATGTCTTTGAGATTATGCGTGTATAGCGGCACCTGGAGTCGATAGGCAACCGACGCAATCAAGCAGTCAGTCATATCAATATGATGGCTAAATTGGAATTGTTCAAGCCGCTCCATCGCCCAGTGTTGATCAGATGATGTCAAATAAACAACATCAAATTTGTTTAAGACAACTTTGGCTTGAGCTAGATTTGCCTTGCTGCTAGACCCTTCTACTGCTTCCATCCAAGAAATCGGTGTGACGGATAGCCTCTGTGTTTGAGAATCCACTCAAGCCTGTGCGACTTGATTTTGACGAAAGTAATGCAGGATGACTGTGGTATCCACAATACCGACACTCATTCCACCTCACCCCCATCATCCAGGCGTTTCTTTCGCCGTTCTGCGCGCAGATGTTTAACCCACTCAACAGGGTCTTCAATTTCTGGATACAACATTTCAATAGGGCCAATTTCCTCCATCAACCGATTCAGACTTTTCCCCCAATGCTCTTCTGGCGCATCGGGTTCGGCCTGAGGCGGTACGTCGAGCGTATCGACCAGCAATTTCACCAATTCTTTGCGTTCCTGCGGGCTGAGGGATTTGGCCTGTTCAAATACTTCCGCAACCGTCAT
>CAZTLI010000051.1:0-18481 GCA_964614375.1 uncultured Anaerolineaceae bacterium | reverse complement strand
TGCAATTTCCGCAGGGATTGGTCGCGACGGCGATTAGTCTGGCGATTTTGCCGACTCTGGCGCGGCAGGCGACGTTGATTGAGCTACAGGGCAGCCGCGCCTTCAAAGACACACTCGGTCTGGGGCTGCGATTGACGACGACGCTCATCCTGCCGGCGACTGTGGGACTGTTCATGCTGGCTGTGCCCATCATCGACCTGATTTTTGAGCATGGGGCATTCACCGCCGCCAACACGTCCATCACTGCGATGGCGCTGCGCCTGTATTTAATTGGTCTACCGTTCGCGGCGTGGGATTTGCTGCTGGTCTATGCCTTTTATGCCCGGCAAGACACACTGACTCCGGCGCTGGTGGGACTCTTGAGCTTGACCGTGTATATGGTCATCGCGCTGGCGCTGGTCGATAGCTTCGGCCTCTTCAGCCTGATGATTGCCGACAGCGCCAAACATATCACCCACGCGCTGGTCTCGGCCTATTTATTGCGACGGCGCATGGATGGCTTTGGCGCGCAGCGATTGATGCTGACCTTTTTCAAGACTGCGACTGCCGTCATCCTCATGGGTCTGGCGGTTTATCTGACGCTGCCCATACTTACAACGGCTATCGGCACAGACGGCTTCATCCGCGAGACGCTGCTGGTCGTCGTCACTGGGATGGTCTATGGCGGGCTGTTCCTCGTGCTGGCGTTCATCTTCCGCATCGACGAACTGCGCTGGCTGATGGGACTGGTTTATCGCAAATTGCGGCGGTAGTGCCTTCACAAATCTACCCTTGAACCTGACATTGCGTCATACTATATGCTGTGTACAGATAGCTAGGATAGACACGAGGGGACATCCTGCACATGCAGCAACTCCAGCCCGAAACGGTCAAACACTATCGTCCGCTGACTGAATTCGTACCATCGCACTGGCACACATCGAGCATCCTCGCCGACGACGGCACGCCTATTCATTATACACGCACGGGTGGCGCTAACCCGTCGGTCGTGCTGCTGCATGGTGTACAGGTCAGTGGCCTAACGTGGCTGCGGACAGCACAGGCACTCGAAGCGACCTGTGCTGTCATCATGCCAGACTTTCGTGGGCACGGGCACAGCGGACGCCTGACCGATGGCACATCCGCCGAATGGATGGTCAACGACATCATTGCGCTGATTAAACAGTTGGAACTGGAAAATCCGTTTGTCGTGGGGCATTCGATGGGCGCGGACATCGCCGGACGACTGGCGGCGGTCTATCCCGTGCGTGGGCTGGTGCTGGTTGACCCGGCCTTGCAGAATTTTGCGGCGGCGGCATTGATGGACGCAGACGAACCACCCGCATGGATGCAGACGATTTATGAGACGCTCGACTCGCTCAAAACCCTGCCCCAGGCGGAACGGATGGTCGCGGGACTGAATCTGATGCCGCCGGGTCGCCCGATTATGAATGAGGTCGATTATGTGGCGTTCGTCGATGGACAGGCGCAGTTTGATCGGTCGTTGTATCGGCACATGCTGAAGCTGGGTTATCTATTTGAGGAGACGGATGTCATCGCCCGGATTGCGTGCCCGATACTGCTGCTGACCGCCCGCCCGATGCTGCCCGGCGTGAACATCGACGCCGGAGTCGCGGCGTTTACACAAAATTGGCGCGACGGACAGCACATCCACTTTGACGACAGCGGACACGCCATCATGTTCGACCAGCTTGACCGCTTCATCAAGGTCATAACGACATTTTTCGAGGCGCATTAACAAGTATGCTATCTGATTTTCAACAACCTTTAACATGCCGCTGCGCGTGGACTGGTGTATAGTGAGGATGTTGTATTTCGCAAGCATCATGAGGACATTCCATGCCCACATCCCAAATACGCACACGATTAGCAATTCTTTTACTGACTTTGCTATTGGTTGCTCCCGCTGGCGCGCAGGATTCGGCTCGAATCGGCGAATCACCTGACTTCCCCACTGTGACCGCACTGGAACAGGCCGATTTACCCGGACGTGACCGCACTGACCTCGGACGGCGCATTGACGGCATTACCGACATCCCGCCACGTCCAACCTCTGCGCCCGTGCGACAGGTTGGCGATAGAGAGAATTTCTGGGGGTCGAATGACGACATCGACGAATCGTTCGAGATTTCGGCGGTGCTGCGTGTGGTTGGGGAACACGTCTATCTATGGGTTGAAGCGGGCGCGCCGGTGTCCGATGCGGATTTAGAATATGTCGCGCGCGGCTTTGATGAGACGATTTATCCCGGCGTGCGCGCGTTGTGGGGCAGTGAAGATTCGCCGGGTGTCGATGGCGACGGGCGCGTGCATATCCTGTTCGCCTTTGGACTCGGCAGCACGACAGCGGCCTATTTCGCGGGCGACCATACCTATCCGCGTGCCGTTGTGCCCACCAGCAACGAACGCGAAATGTTCTTTGTCAATATGAGCACGATGGGCACGAGTATCGGTTTTGAGGATATGCTCAGTGTAATCGCCCATGAATTTCAGCACATGATTCGTGCCCATGTCGATGCTAACGAAGATAGCTGGCTGGACGAAGGCTTTTCGACCTTCACCGAACGGTATCTGGGGTATTTCACGTCGTTGTGGATGCCCTTCACATTCCAGGAAGCGCCCTACTATCAACTCAACACATGGACAGAAGACGGTGACCGCAGTGCCGACTATGGCGCGGCGATGATGTTCACGACCTATTTTTATGAACGCTATGGCATCGAAGCCACACAGCGCCTGAGTGCTGAACCGACGAATGGCTTGATTTCTGTCGATGGGGTGCTGGCGGAAATGGGCGAACCGGGCGTGAATGATTTTTATGCCGATTGGGTGCTGGCGAATTGGCTGCTGGACCGGTCAATTGATGATGGGCGCTATGGCTATACACTGATGCCACCCACCTTACCGCGCCCCATGACACGCGAAATTGTCTCGACCTATCCACAGCGCATCGCCGGCCAGAGCAATCAATACGCGACGGATTATTATACGCTGCAAAATGTACGCGGCGGACAATCGCTCGACATCACCTTCCGAATGCCGGACATTGTGCAGCTTATCCCAACCCGCGCCAACAGTGGCAGTTGGATGTGGTATAGCAATCGTGGCGACAACAGCGATACGCGCGTCACCCGTGCCTTCGACCTGTCCGGCGTGACCAGCGCCACGCTCAACTATAGTGTGTGGTATCACACCGAGAATTTGTGGGATTTCGCCTATCTCATGGTCAGCACGGATGGCGGCGCGACGTGGACAATCCTCGAAACACCCCACACCACCTATGACGACCCTTACTTCAAATCCTACGGCGCGGGTTATACCGGACGTTCGGGCGTTTGGCTGCAAGAGTCGATTTCGCTCGATGCCTATGTGGGCGGTGAAGTGCTGGTTCGCTTTGAAATGATTACCGATGACGCAGTGAATCAACCCGGCATCGCGATTGATGACCTGAGCATCCCCGAAATTGGTTACAGCAGTGACTTTGAAAATGGTACAGATGGCTGGCTGGCTGAGGGTTGGGTCTTGATTGACAACCGTCTGCCGCAGCAGGCGTGGGTACAGGTCGTGCAGATGAGCGGCAATACCTTCGTGGGGGTGGAACGTTTCCTCGCGCCCACTGCTGACACCTGGACAGTGACCCTTGATTCACGCACAGACAACATGATGGTCGCTGTGTCGCCATTCGCGCCTGTGACAACCGTTGCGACGCCCTATACGCTCGAATTCACAACGCGCTAACGGCGCTAAATCAGACAGCGGGTTTATTGGTCTCCAATAAAATAAACGGGTAATCCGCCAACCCCTCCCCTAAATCCCCTCCGCGAATTCAAGGAGGGGACTTATTTTACGATTAGTGGGCTGTAGCACCCACTAAGGCGTCCCCTGTATCTGGGGAGGCGGCACGCCCAGCGTGACGGAGAGGTTGAACAGGCTGATACAATTCCCGTATTTAATGCTTAACCTGCATCAACCCGTTGGACGCCCGCCGACAATAGGCTAAAGCAGCGCTCAAAGCACCTTTGTCTATCAATAGACGACCCGATCAGACTGGACATGCGCTTATTTCGTAACGGTCTGAGCGCATGTCCAGTTTTAGTGACGAGCGATCAACCACCGGGCGGCGGATTGGGCGGGGGATTGCCACCACCACCGGGCGGCGGATTGGGCGGGGGATTGCCACCACCGGGCGGATTGCCACCGGGCTGCTGACCCGTATTGCCGCCTGTTTGCCCACCATTGCCAGATGTCCCCTGTCCCTGTTGACCGTCACCACCCGGCGCGAGAAAATTACCCATCACAGGTGTGCCGCGATAGCAGCCGATGGTATAGGGATATTCCCATGTAGCGTGATAGTGATACATCTCGACCATTTGCCCATCCCACTCAATTTCGTGGGTATGTCCGTGACATTCATCGAGGTCATCATTGGTGAGGGCATCCCCATTTTCGCCATAACGTCCATAAATACCAAAACCATCCAGCGCATACCCATACAGCGCCGAATGTTCGCCTGTTGATTCGCCCTCCAGACATTCCGACAGGCTGTGATAGTGATAAGCCCCTGTTGATTCGGGGTGTCCATCACACAGGTCTTGAATTTCGTGGGCGACGGCATCTTCACCGCGCGCATCCAGCGCATTGAAAAAGACACTGCCGGCAATCGTCACGCCCACCGCGCCCAAATCAACACAGGTTGGCTGTGCTGCAATCTGGGGATTGGCGGGCAGTTCAAACTCCATAGCAAACGACTCGATGGCGTGTGGATTGCGATCATAATTGTAGGCGTCATCCGTTGACGCAATCGGATAAATGCCCGTCGGCAGGTTCGGCAAACCGTTGCCAATCAACCAGCGCGAATTGCCGTCGAGACGAATCTCAAATTCGGAAGGCCATGCGATTTCACCATCGACAACGGCTTTCGCGGTCAGGTCAAACGTGCCGTCGTCACGTATCCACTCGCCAACCTGATGCGCGCCCCCGCCACCAAAACGGTCACTACAGGCGAAGACATAACCCACCTGTGGCGCTGTCGTCGTCACACGACCGTCCCCCAGTGGCAACCGGGTCAAATCCACGCCGTGCATGTGGTCATCTTGCGCGATAACAGGCAATATCGACAAGAACGCCAATATCCCGAAGAGAATCGTCCAGCGATGTCTTTTCATGAGCACCCCTCCGTGTGTGGTTGAATTGTAAGTGCAATGCGAGATGGGATAGAAATGTCCCCCTCTGGCATTATAGCACTGATTACATTTGAGGCGACAGTTGAACTTATGGACAATCCTGCTGCCACAACCCGCGCGCGGTGAACGGGTTGGGAGGCTCATTCGGCGCATGGGTATAACGCCCGACGTATTGAATCTCAACGCGGACAAGGCGCGCATCATCGGACTGTATTTCATTATAGAGTCGGCAGTAATACAGTGACCATGTTTGCAGCACCCGCTGGTCTTGCACCGAACGTTGACTATCATCGAATTTTTTCCAGCGTGCGTTTGGCCCAAACCACCAGCGAATGCGTGTCGCTTCCAAATCTTCTGGCAGACGGGTTTCCGCCCGTAAGTCCCGGACTGTGCCATCGTTGAAAATGCCTGTGAGCAGTATCCAGCCATCTTCACGCAGCGGGACAGGCGCGAACATATCCCACCGCTGCCATAAACCTGTCGCTACCAACATCGTGCCCTGTTCGCGCGTGACGCTAAAGGGCATATTTTCCGGCAGATTCAGCCAGTTCAACCCAATCACCAGCACCATCAAGCTGCCGAGAACGAGTGTGAGGGCTGTCTGCCAAAGTGCCGTCATGCAGCCGCTGCCGAATCGCTCCTTCCAATCGGGTTCGGCGGGCAGCAGGTCGAATCGCGGCGTTTTGAGCCGCCAGCGACGCACGTTCCAGCCCATCACTGCCCACACGCCGCGCCGGATGCTAGTCCAGCGCAGTATCCAACCCCACATGCGACTCAGCGGCAAATGACCGCATAGGCGCATCCATGCCGCGCGCCCGCTGTAGATGTGTCCTGTATTGTCAGTGACTGTCCAGTCATCAAAACCGGCTGTATCCAATCGCTCATGCCGATTGACGCTCAATTCGCTGTCGCGCGTGTATGCCAGCGGCAGCCACAGGGGGTGCTTGTCCGGCGGCAGTGGGATGGTGCTGCGGTCTTTTGTGCGCCGCAGCCAATTATCAACACGTTGAATCCACGCCGGGTCGAAGAACAACACATACGAAATCAGCATCACCAGTGAAAAATTGGGAATCGCCATCGCCACGCCGATACCGATATGCAGCAGCGCGCCCATCACCAGCGCGAGAATTTTCAGACGCGGCTGAAAAATTGGCGCGAACACACCGATGATGAAAAAGCCCTCCGCAACCAGCGCGCCCATCGTCGCTAGTTGATAGACCCCCTGTGCTTGCAGACTGAACAACCAGTCGCCAATCGGTGAGGCGAACGATTGCAGTTGCAGGGCGTGGTAAATCGTCTCGCCATTGAGCCACAACGCACTGTAGAGTTTGAGCCAGAATGTGAACAGATAGACCACCGCCACTTGCAGTTGAATCATCCGCAGCGGAAAGGCGAACGCCATCTGTCCGTCATCTGCCCGCAATGCCGACCAGCGTCCGGCGTGGTTATAGGCGTTGCGTCGATTGCGTATCGCATCCAGCGAATAGTAGGCGCTCAAAGGCAAAAATATCGCCCAGAAACTCAAGACGCGCATGGCCTGATCGCCGCCATTGAGGACCAGGGCATTGCGTTCATGGACAGACAAAATGATGATGAAGTTGAGGATGCTCATCAGCCGGGCGTGCCAACCGAGCAGCAGCAGCAGCGCCACCAGCGCCCACAACCCGAAAAACAAGGCCGCCGTCCCCCCATCGCCAATATTATCCATGAGCGAGAAGCGCCAGCCACGCCCGAATCCAGTCGTGACAATGGAACGCGGCATGATGCCAGCATCGCTGTAAAAAATGTGTGCCAGGGGGATGTGATAGAGCGCGTCTTTTAATAGCAGCAGCGCGAACACCACCCGAAAGGCCGCCACCGGACGCGCATCCACCCGCCCGAACCAGTAAAGGGGATGCAGGCTGTTATGGGTTTGTGGATTGCGTCGATGTGCAGTCATTCACCTATGATAGCATCGTTCGCTATATTCAATTGCTAGACCCTGTAGACAATTTTTTGCCCCAAATGTAAAGAATCCGCGTGAACTGTAAATTGTGTATTAACGCCGTGCAAAGTTCATCTGACCTTGATTGTGCGATTTATCGACTTCTACTATAGTGAGACTAATTCGGTGGAGGGACTGTTGACTCAATCATTTCAGAAAGGGATATGATGAAACGACTTACGATTGTACTGTGCTTATTGACTGTGCTCTTGCTCACATCGGTTGCCGTCAGCGCCAGTGAAGGTCTGGCGGTCGGCGAACTGAACAGTACCACGCAATATTTCCCGGAAGGCACGTTGATATATGGCAGCATCAGCACCAGTGACGCCACCCTCGACACGATTGACGGCCTGCTGGTGCGAATCCGCGAACGGATGCCCAACGCCGGAATCCCCACTGTGCGCGAGGCGATTGATACCGCCCTGTTTCAGACACTGTTTATCGACTTTGACGGTGCAATTCGTCCGTGGTTGGGCGACAACGCGGCCTTTGGTGTGTGGCTGGACTCATCCGTACCCGGTGGCATGAATGCACTGGCAGTCGTTGAACTCCGCAGTCGGCAAGAATTGATGGACTTCATCGCCGGGTTAGAGCAAACTGCCGGAGAGTCGATTTTCACTGTCGAAGATCGCGGTGATTATATCCTCTATACACCTGCGAATGGGTCGCCGACCGTGCTGGCGTTGACCGAAAATGTCGCTATCTTTGCCAATCGCGAATCCGATCTAATGTTCAATAGTTCGTCGAGCCTCGCCACCCGTCCCGACTTCAGCAGCATCATGAGCCAACTGCCCGCCCCCGGTTATATCGGTCTCATGTATATGGATACGGGTGCGATTATCAGGGAAAATGGAGCGGACTTTGTTCAATTCGGCGTGCCCGGCGCAACCGGGTTTGGCTTCACCATTCTCGATGGCGATACCGTGGTCTATGACCTCGTGCAGCTGCCGGGCGATGGCGATGAACGCTTCCCGGCGCTCGACACCCTCGACCCGGCCTTCCTGCGTTACATCCCTGCCGATGCCTCGTTCACGCTGCACGCCACCAATCTCAACGCCACCTATAATGGCACAGTGGACACCTTCCGCGGCATTGCCCTGCAATCGGGCATGACCGAGCAGGAATTTGACGCCGGAATCCGCCAGATAGATGGCACAGTCCGCCTCCTGTTGAATATGGACTTTCAGGACGACATTCTCAGTTGGATGACGGGCGACTATGCCCTCTTCATGACTGTTGATGAGGAGGCCATTTTTGCGCTGCTGCCACAGGCTTTGGGCACGGGGACAGGTCAGATTGACATTGACAGCCTGCCGTTTGAAATCGGTCTCGTGATGGACGCGACCGATCCCGCCGCGGCCCTGCAATTCTCAAGCGCGGTCGTTGACGTGGTTGAACGGCTGGTGGGACAAAATCCAGACACACGCATTCGTCAACAGCAGATTGGCGGCGCAAATGTGACCGTTGTTTCATTTGATACGCCGCTGGATCGTGACAATATGCTCACCGTCGAACTGGCTTTTGGGGCGAATGATGCTGTGTTTGTTATCGGTACACTCAATGCCGTCACCAGTGTGTTTACCGGTGTACCGGGACTAGATGGGGCAGAATTGTATCAAGATGCCTCGCGTCATCTGCTCGAAAATCCAACCTTCGCCATGTATATGGACTCGTATGGGTTTGTGATTGGCACGGGTGTGCCATCGTTGGTGATACTGGCACTGCTTGACCCCGCGATAGGCAATATCTTTGAGGAAGTCGTCGATGAATTAGAGAGTTCGGCGCTGCCCGCGTCAACAATCTATGGTTACGACCCATCCGCCGCGCGGTTGCAGCCGATTGACCCGGTTGAGCAGTTCAGGCAGAGTCTGGGATTGATTGGCAGCGCGTCAATCAGTGCCGCCGTCAACAACGAAGGCAGTATGGTCATTCGCATCGCCATCACGGTACGCTAGAACTAGAAATGTTGTATCAATATGGGCGGCTGATACGTTGTCGGACGCCCATTTTTATTTAGCCTATCGCGTGCAAGCCCACGACACTACCGCCGCTGCTGGGTATTGTCTGTATCGGAATCAAGAAATTCGTCGGTTACGGCATCGGAGTCACGGTCGGCGAGACGGTAAATCGCGGTATCTTCGTCGGCGCGTTTTTCATTTTCTTGATTCAATCCGGCGAAGTATTCCAGCAGCATCCGATGAATGAAGATGTAGCCACCACCGACTTTTCGCATGAGGATCCGATCTGACACATAATCGAGGAAATCCGCCATATTCAGAGGCACTTTGCCGCGCCGATAGAGCACATAGCGTGTTAGCATGTGTGGCACAAGATTGAATAATGCGCCTGACGAAGCGAACAGTCCAAACACCAGCATATAAAACAATGCGCCACCCAATCCACCTGCGTTGTCTATCAGCGTCCCCATGACCGCCCCTAGAACAACTGCAACAACAATGCCCAAACTGTTATTTCGCGCCATCTTGCGATACATTTCATTGGGCATCTGGGTTTTCAATTCAGGCGGCTCACGATGTAAACGCCACCCACCTAAAGGAATGGACACGAGCGCCATCAACGTGCCGAGAATGACGGCGATGACAGCGATACCCAGTAGATTTAGAAAAAATGACGGGGCAGAGATAAAGGCCGACTGTACTTGACGTACAGAGGATAAACGTGTAAATACAGATATGCCCAGTATAGTACCTGTTAGTAACCCACCGACAAACCAGCGTTTTAGTCTGTGTCGCAGGTCTTGCCACGACCATGTTATCTTTGTAACAGTCGGGAAGGCACTACGTGTGAGCATATTTTGACGACCCAGAATGAGAAATCCACTCGCTAGCAACCACATGGGCAAAAAAACAAACCCGCCAAATATG
Organism: uncultured Anaerolineaceae bacterium; assembly: GCA_964614375.1. Classification (GTDB taxonomy): domain Bacteria; phylum Chloroflexota; class Anaerolineae; order Aggregatilineales; family Phototrophicaceae; genus CAZTLI01. The sequence goes on along the minus strand of CAZTLI010000051.1, from coordinate 8,432 downwards.
AAAATCCCCATCAATACATTCCCAACAATTTCTATGATTGACTCGGGTAAAAGTACCAGTGAAAAACAACCAAGCAAGGACATGAAACTTACAAAACTCAGGAAAATGAGCACATTCAGCGCCCGCAACCACCACATACGTGGTTGATACCAAGCCAAATTTTCCACTGACATGCTTTGCAGACCTGAAGCAGCAGTCAAATATTCTATGTAAAAGACCGACTGCGCGCGTTGGGACATATTCTCCCCCAACCACGATAGCCAGCGTCTGGTATCGTCGATGGGATAACGTTTGTCCAATCCGCGCCGTTCCAGCATTCGTTGCACATAGGTGTCGAAGAGATGTTGTCGTCGTCCACCCAATGTATCAAAGTGGGCAATCTCGTCGATGTCTAAACCGCGATAGGCCAGTGTCACAATACTCAACATCAATGGTGTGGTCATCAATCGTCGCAGCTTTTCATCAGCCTCCATTACCGTCCGTACCGCGTCTAACTCATCGCCCGCGCTCAATAGATAACTATCGACCTGCTGCGGTGTGAGGGGTTGCAACACCACTGCCCCATTCACACGCAAGCGATTGGTCAGGGCTTCATAGTCCACAATACGGCTGCATACGACAATATCGACAAACCCATACTCACTGCGGAAATTGTTGATGGCCGCCACACATGAATCGCGATATTCGGCTTTCACCTCATCCAGTCCGTCAAGCATTGGAAGGATTTGCTCTGCCTCTATCCATGCTTCGCCCACTTTGCGTGAGACTTGATATTTGGTATTGAGTTCACTGACCATCCATTCCGACAGTGGTTGACGTTCATCCGCCCATGCTGACAGGTTAAAGACCACCGGAATCGGATGTTCGTCGTCGGCTTCGGCACGATAGAGCAAGTGTCGTGCAAGTTCCAGCAGTGTCGTCGTTTTGCCACTGCCGGGATCGCCCAGAATCAGCAGTTTGCCATTCAGACGGTCAAATATGTCGAGAATGTGCGTCTTGGATGCGAGTTTTTCGTCGGGTGTATCGGGCTGGCGCAGCACGGCATCCCACGGATTATCGACCTGATCAGCATCGTGTTTCATGCCAAGTTCAATCATGACTGCCCCATGCAGCGAATTTTCCAACACACCGTCTACCCAAAAGCTGCGAACACTTTGTAGGATAGCCTGTCGATTGCGCTGTTCACCCGTATAGGATTGTCTTGGTTTAAGTACGGCGGATGGCGGAGGCAGTCCAATCGTCGTCGGCAGTGAAGGCAGATGTTGTGGCGCTAGATTGATGGCATTGTGGACGGATTCAGCTACAGTTGCGGCGCGACTGTAGCGTTCAGCAGGGGCTTTTTCTGTGGCGCGGGCGATGATGTGATCTATAGTCTCTGGTGCATCGGGGCGATGATTGTGGACAGTTGGTAGTGGCTCTTGTATGTGCTTCATGATCATCATGGTGACCGCTGTACCCGCAAAGGGATGTAGACCTGTCACCATTTCATACAGCATGAACCCCAGTGCATAGATGTCCGTCTGGGGTGAGACGGGTTTGCCCTCGATTTGTTCGGGCGAGATATATGTCCATGTGCCGACGATGGCGTCTGTTCCCGTAATCTGCGAATCGGTCTTTGTACTCTTGGCGATGCCGAAGTCCGTCAGATAGGCATTACCGCGCTCATCAATCAAGATGTTGTCTGGCTTCAAATCCCGATGTACGATACCACTTTCATGGGCGGCCTCCAGTGCAGATGTGATTTGGTCAAGGATGCGAATGATTTGCGCGAAGGATAGCGCCCCTTGCTGCTTAAGTAAGTCGCGCAGACTGCCGCCGCGTATATACCGCATGACGAGGTATGCACCTGTGTCATCCTGCCAGTAATCATAGAGGGGCACAATATGGGGATGTTCCAGTTGAGCGACCAGCTTGGCTTCCGTCGCAAAACGCTGCTCAAATTCGGGTTTTGCCGCGTGTTCGGGGAGGATGATTTTAATCGCGACATCGCGCTCAATTTTTGGTTGATGGGCTTTATAGACTGCGCCATAACCGCCTTCGCCAATCAGCTCACGGATGATATAGTCCTGCAAGGTCTGCCCAACAAGATTTGTCATACTCCGACCATTTCTCCTCATGAAGCACGTCCTAGTGTAGCTCATTCTCGGGGACTTTGCCCACAATCGGAGGGTTGTTTGGCGATTGTATGACAACTATCCAAATGTCACATTGGGCACTTCAGGAGTATAGCCAGCAGGTTGCAGGATGATGATGGTCGAGTGACCGGATTTGATCGTGGGCAGCGGCAGAGTCACTTTAGGGTGATTGACGTGTATCACCGGGTCGTGCGGACGGCGATTGAGGAAGGCACTCAGGGGCAGCATCGGTCTACCCGGTGGCGGTAGATGATAGTGCATGGGGAAAATCCACTTCGGCTGCAAAAAGTCAATCATCGGGTCGAGTTCGTCCAATGACAGCGTGAACTTTTCGCCCGTCAGTGCCAGCAGGACATCACAATGCCCCACCCACGCTTGCAAGGCCTCCGGTGGCAGTCCAAAGCCTAAATCGCCCATGTGTGCGAACCAGTAATCGCCCACTTTGAAGGCGTACATGCCATTATCATCTGGCCCGGTGGGGTGGGCGGGATGTTCCGCCGCGCGAATGCAGATGACGGGTTCGCTGTTCACCATCGCCTGCGACTTACCCAATGCGACATCCAGCGCGTTGATGACCGTTGGCTGGCCTGCGACGAGTTGATAGTTATTATGGGATAAATCGGTCAATGAGCTGACGATGACGGTTTCGGCCTCAAAGCGCGTCCCATCATCGACTAAGCCCACGTCGGAATGGGTATAGGGGTCGGTAACAATGGTCGGTTTGCCATCTTGCCAGATGCGATAGCAGGCGTGCCCGATGAACTCGACTTCGATGGTCATGATTTATCCCTCATCTTCGCGCCACAGTTTATGGATTTCGGTCAATTCGTGCCATGCGGGGCCGGGTGGATTTTCCAGCAGCATCGGTTTGATGAAGGCAGCGGCTTTTTCCAGCCCTTCCTGAATTTCGATGTATTCGCTTTCCATTTCCAGCGACAATATGCCCTCATAGCCTATCAAACGCAGGGTGGCAATCACCTCACGCCAGACGGTCTCATTGTGTCCCCAACCGGGGATGGTGAACGTCCATGAGCGTTTGCCGGGTTGATCAATGGGGGTTGAGTCGAAATAGCCACGCAAGCGGCGATTCGGTTCGTGGATGAGGGTGTCTTTCAGATGCACATTCTGGATCAGGTCGCCCAGATAGTGAATCGCTTCCAGCGGGTCGATGCCCTGTACCCACATATGGGAAATGTCAAAATTGCAGGCCACGACATCGCCGACTTCATCGCGCAAGCGGCGTAATTTTTCCGGCGTGTGAATCATATCGTTGACCTGCGGCTCGAAGCACAGCGTCACGCCATGATCGGCGGCAATTTTGCCATGTTCCTTCCAATAGGGAATCAATCGCTGTTCCCACTGCCATTCCAGCGCATCACGGAACATGGGCAGGTCGGTATTCACAATCCAAACCGGCAGTTGACCGCCTTCATGGGCTTCGGGCAGTCCGGCGACGAGTGCCATGCGGGTGACACCCAGTTTTTCCATCAGTTTGCAGGCGTTGGTGAATTCCTGCGCGTATTCGGCTTTCAGAGTCTCATTCGGCACGAGGGGTGTTCCATGCGCGCTGAAGGAATAGATGACCAACCCGTGCGCGCGATACATATCCAGCCAGCGTTCGCGTTCGCCCGCATCCGCCAGCAATTTTTCGACATGACAGTAACGTTTGGCAGCGGGACCCGTCGCCGCCAGTTCCATCGCCCGGACGCCCAATTTCTGGCAAAATTTCAGACCGTCGTCAAAGTCAAATTTCATGATGAAGTGGGTGTTGATACCGAGTTGCATCGCTGCTCCTTGTTGTCTGTCATGTTATGGGCGAGATTGTTCGATGAACGTCCGGCAAGCGGGGCCGACTATGCCTTCCAGCGTGATGACGATATAACGTGCGCCGCGTGTTTGCCATTCGCGGGCTGCCTCGGGATTTTTGACTATCATGCCTAACGCGACATCAGTCTTGATGGTTGCTTCAACCACGCGATCCAGCAGCTTTTGCACAGTCGGATGATTGGATTGTCCCGCGAGGCCGACAGAGTGTGATAAATCTGTCGGGCCGATGTACACCACATCGACATCTTCTACCGCCAGTATAGCCTCGATGTTATCGACTGCTTCCGCCGTCTCGATATGGATGATGGACAGGGTTTCGGCATTGGCTTTCTGAATGTATTCGCCGTAGGGCATCACCTGACCATACCCTGTCGCACGCACCCCACCCAAACCGCGAATGCCGCGTGGATGATATTTGATAGCGCGAATCGCCGCTTCTGTCGCTTCACCTGTGTTGATCCAGGGCACATGCACACCCTGCGCGCCCGTATCCAGATAGCGCAAAATCAGATGGGGTTCGTTGGCAGGCACGCGCGCAATCGGCGTCACACCGCGTAATTCCGCCGCACGCACCATATGCTCGCATTGCGCCGGGTCGATGACGCCATGTTCACCATCGAAAATCAGGAAATCCCAACCCTGATAGCCTAAAAATTCCACGAGGCCAGGGTCGGGCGTCCGCATAAAACACCCGATGACGGTCTCGCCCGCTTTGAGTTTGGCTTTGGTCGTATTGGTTTGCATGATCTATCCTGTCTAGCGCAGGGCACATCACGACTATACCATTGATAGACAGCGCGATAAAGATAGGAAGTAAAAAACAGGCCGCTTGACCTGTTGGTTTAGGCAACAGGCCTGAAGCCCATTGTCTGTCGCGATTTCGCTGACTCTACAGCCCCAAATCCTTCGCCGGCAGCAGCGTCGTCCGCACAGCGCCGAAGCCCACACGATAGCCCGCACGCTGACACCAGCCCGTCATAATGACCGTATCGCCATCGTTGAGAAAGGCGCGCGTCTCGCCAGACGGCAGTTCCAGCGGATTTGCGCCGCGCCATGTGCGTTCCAGCATCGAGCCATACGATTCGGGTGTGGGGCCGCTGATTGTCCCGGACGCCAGCATATCACCCGGACGCATGTTGCAGCCAGTGATGGTGTGGTGCGCCAACTGCTGTGCCATGTTCCAGTATAGATATTTGAAGTTAGATTGGACGATTGTATGCGGGGCATCCATTTGTGGACTTTGCAACTGCACTTCGACTTGAATGTCGTAGGCGTGTTCGCCTGTCGATTGCAGATATGGCAGTGGCGTCGGGTCCTGGGCGGGGCCAGCACAGCGAAATGGCGCGAGGGCATCCAATGTCACGACCCAGGGCGAAATCGACGTGGCGAGATTTTTGGCGAGGAAGGGGCCTAGCGGCTGATATTCCCATGCCTGAATATCGCGCGCGCTCCAATCGTTCACCAGCACCATGCCGAAGATGTGGTCATTGGCCTGTTCGACAGGTATCGGACTGCCCAATTCATTGCCGGGACCGACAAAAAAGCCCATTTCGAGTTCAAAGTCCATCAACCGGCAGGGGCCAAATACGGGCGCATCGGCATTGGCGGGTTTGGTCTGCCCATGTGGACGGTGAATGTCTGTACCGCTGAGAATCACCGAACTGGCGCGTCCGTGATAAGCCACAGGCAAATGTAACCAGTTGGGCATGAGGGCGTTATCCGCACCACGAAACATCGTGCCGACGTTGGTCGCATGTTCGCGCGAGGAATAGAAGTCGGTATAGTCGCCAATTTCGACAGGCAGATGCAGCGTCACCGACGACAGCGGCAGAATCGCCCGTTCGTGTAAATTGGCGTTATCGCGCAGGGTCGGATTGTCGTGCCGCAGCAGCGATTGCACAATCCCGCGCGCTGCCGTCCATGCTTCACGTCCGCGTGCCATGAAGCGATTCAGCACCGGACGATCAAACAATGATTCATCGCCATACGACGGATGAGTCAGCAGTCCTTCGGCCTCCAACACGCTCAAATCGACTACATAGTCGCCGATTGCCACACCGATCCGCGCGGCGCCGCCGCTATTGGGGCTGAATACCCCATAGGGCAGATTTTGAATCGGGAAGTGCGAAGCGGGCGCTACATCGATGAAGGATTTGAGGTCGTCTTGTGGCATGGGTGGGTCTCCTGAATATACGTTAAATGCAAAGGGCGCATAAATGCGGTACGAAGGCGCACAGGTCGCTAAGGAAACAATACATGGAATTGAATTGGCGCAATGTGATAGTCCAACGTGAATTTTACTATGGTAATAGACCGAGTGCCTGCAAATCGTCGCGCGGTTCGTCGAAGCTGCAACTGCCATACGACAGCACGGCCTTATCGCGCGCGGCCTGAACCTGCTCGACTGTTGCCGTGAGGTTGCGCCATGTGAAGCCTACTTCGTCAAAAATGAAGTGCGCCGGGTCTTCATCGCTGATGATGTCCTCGACTTCATCGGCATTCAGGTCATGCACCTGGGCCAGTATGCCCGCGCCGAAGACATTGAGGAAGCCGTGCATTCTGGTCTGCACATCATCGCTGTAATGACGAACAGGATGGTGCAGTCCGGCAGTGGCCTTCAGGCGGACTCTCGCATCGCGACAGGCGATAATCGCATGGGCGACCTGTGCCGGAGATGGAAACTGCGCCGCTTCGACCCCCCCACAGCGCAGCTTGAATCCGGCGGGATGGTCAGCAGAGTCGATATAGGCGGCGATGGCCTGCGCGACAGTCGTCACCTGCCCCATCCAATCGGCATTGCGTGGCACTTCATAAAAGGGCATCGTCAGTCCAGCGGCATTCAGCAGTTTGCCCGCTTTGGATAGCAATTTCTGGATGGAATCAATATTGGTCAGGGCATCCAATGGCAGCTTGACCTCATAGACATCAAGCGCGACAGCCGCCCCATGTGCCTCACGAAATTGAGTGACGGCGGTCACATCGCCACTCAGCGCCGCATGAAACGCATCGGTATCATTGCCGCCCGTGCCGAGTATTGAAAAGCGAATGGGTTGATTGCTATTGACATCGCCCAAACCGAGCGCGGTCAAATCCGCAAGCCGCCGCGCCGGGATGATGAAGCGCGACAGCATCCACTGGTCAGATTCGGTACGATAGCGGTTGAAATCGGTGAAAGCATCAGGCAGCGGGAGTTTCGCGGGTGGGAATAATCCAGCATAGTCTATGAGTTCGCTCATGAAGGCGCGCAGACCAGCCGTTGTGGTTATGGGGGTAACGGTCATGGATGGGTTCTCCTACAAGTGTGCGATTTGTGCGTACCCACATGGTACATCAGATGCAGCGGTTTATCGAGTCGGGGGTGGGATATAACTGCAATTCCGCCAGACGTTAAAACGTCCGTCTACCCTGTGCGGTGGCGGATACACACAGGCAATATAGCGGCAAGGCGCTCACATAAGGTGTGCGACAGATACAGCGACTCAAATGTGCGCGTAGTGCGCCCTAACAGCGTAGCCTGCGATGAGCGCCCGGCGTCGAGTTCGATGTGGCGAAGATTGAGTGATCGTGGCAGCGGTTGACCAAAAGCCTTATCACCCGTTCGACCATCGTAACTAACGATATAGGCAATATGACGGCGATTCAAATCTACCAACGCATTCACAAACGCGGCATAGGTCACACCCTGCACATAACGCGGGTCACGAGCCGCGCAGACACCTTGATACGGCGGGTCGAGGTAAACAACATCACCCGGTTCAACCTTTGCCAGCACATCACGATAATCATAAGCGGTTAGTTTTGTCTGGTTTTGTAGCAAGGCCGACGCACCCAGAATATCACGGCGCATGGCAGCAGGTTTGCGCCCCTTGCGGCGATTATCAGGGCTTTGATTGAATTCGCCATCGGCATTGTAGCGGACTGCCGCTTTCACACAACGCGCTAACAAATACAAAAAATAGTGTGGGCGATGGGTACGGTTGAACCGGTCACGCACGCGATCATAAAACGCGCGCTCCTGACCCGATTGCAACTGCCACAGACAACGATAATGTCGTGCGAGGGTTTCGGGTGTGTTGATGATGCTATGCCAGAGGGTTATCAGGGGTGCGTTGATGTCATTTAGATAAAACGCATTGGCCTTGTTCGAGGCCGCTGCTGCCAGTGACAATGCGGCTGAACCTGCGAATGGCTCAATGACGCGCATCGTATCGGCGGGCAGATAGTCCAGAATCTTCGGTGCGAGATTGCGTTTACTACCCTGATAAGGAATGGGATGTGGCACAGGCATAGCGTATCCTCCATACCCGATTATAGTCTGTTTGTTCTATCCAGCCAACTTGTGCTCATTGGAAATCCATCCCTTGCACAGCCGGGATGTACGTTATAATGGCACGCGGATTTGATTTCGGACAGGGACACAGGGGCACAAATGGACATTGTGGATTGCGGCGACAAATATTGTGTGATTGG
>CAZTLI010000050.1:0-18595 GCA_964614375.1 uncultured Anaerolineaceae bacterium | reverse complement strand
GTGATGATGTATGTCCTCACCGGACGTTTACCCAAACGCCCCTGGGACGATTTGCCCGACACGCCCGATATTCGCGCCAATTGTGACCGATTGCTCGGCACAGAACTCAGCAACCAACTGATGACGGCGCTGCAATCAGGCGAAGATGAACAGGTCAAACGCCTCATCAAACCGATTCGCCGAACCGTGCGCTGGCGGGGTATCATCCGCAATCCTTTGACTAGCTTCGGCATGATTCGGCCCTGGTTATCGCGCCAGATTAAACCGCACTTTAGTGGCATCGTGCCGATTATTGCCCTGGTTGGGCCGGATGGCGTGGGCAAAACCTCCACCATGAATGCGCTCGAACAACAGATACCCGACCCGTTTCTCGGCATCAAACGGCGCCACTGGCGTCCGCGTATGACACCACGATTAGGCGCTTTTCTGGGCAAACCAGCCCCAAAACCCGATGAATTTGGCAAGCTGCCGCCGCGCCGCGAACCGGGCAAATTTCATACTCTGCGACTGCTCTATTATTGGTTCGACTATGTACTGGGGCACTATCTGCGGGATAAAAAAGATTCCAGCGCGCTCTATCTGGTGTGTTATGATCGTTACGCCGTAGATATGCTGATTGACCCCATCCGCTATGGTTTGGCATCTAAATGGGGAACACGCTGGTTGTGGAATCGCGTACCACGACCCGACCTTGTGATTATGCTCTATGACGATCCAGAGCGTATTTTCAATCGCAAAGATGAACTGCCACTGGATGAACTCAATGAATTGTTGCGGTCATGGCTGAAACTCGCGGAATCGGGGGATGTTGACGCCATTATTCATATTGATGCGCCACCAGAAGTCATTGCTTCGCGGATTGTGGAGTTATTGGTTGATCGGTTTATCGAAAAATACGGCGTCTTCACCGATTCGGCCAATACGAGACAATGGATTGATGGTGTTCTGGCAGCAAACACAGAATAATGTACTTCATCTTTGTGAAGCTATATTTGTGCTTTCATGACTACAGATAAGGGTTTTCGTGACGGATAACAAGCTGTCCGATTATTTTTTCCTCAATTTAGGCGATGGACGGGGTTACATGCTGCCAACAACGTCGCAGGCGGCGGCGTTGCAGGCGTTGAATCTATACAATGCCTATGGACTGAAGGCGCGCGTGGCAAAGCGCGTGCTGGCGACGGCATTGCAAATGCGTGTGGCACAACCCTTCCTGCCGCGTATTCAGCTCGGCGCAGACGACAGCACGCCGCCCGGACTGCTCCAACACATTTGTGACGTATTAGGGCGCGATGACTTATGTTTTGGTGTGTCATTGGGCACGCCGGGCCCACAGCGCAAACCCGTCCTGCTCGTGATGGATGCACAGGGCAGCGAAATCGGCTATGCCAAAATTGGCCTTGATGCGCGCACATCCAATCTGGTTCGCAATGAACAGCATACGCTCAATACCTTGAGCGAACACAATCTGAAACATGGACAATTTCCCACGGTGGTGCATTATAGCGAATGGCAAGACCGTTCTATACTCATTACTGAACCGCTGCATTTGCAATCCGGCGATGCCACCCTGACTGACCTGCATCTCAACTTTTTGCTGGAATTGGCAGCTGTGGATACTGTGCGCGTTCAATTGACACAGAGTCCCTTCTGGCAGCGCAGTCAAAACGCACTCAATCGCTTCGAGTCAATAATTGGCAATCATCAACAGTCTATTTTGCGCCAGGTCTGCAATCTCCTTGAAGCACGACTGGGCACTACCGAACTGCCATTTGTCTGGCGTCTGGGCGATTTCACCCCCTGGAATACCGGGCTGGATACAAGCCACAACAAGCTGCAAGCCATTGATGTGGAATATGCCGCCGCCGGGTCATCGCCGGGATGGGATATGTTCCACTTTTTGACACTGGCCCACGGCAATCCAATGAAAGCGATTTATCAGACGCAGCGGCAGGTTATCGAACGCTACTGCACAGGGCTAGACATTGATGCAGCGCACATCCCGCTGCTGCATATGGCCTACTTACTCGACATCTGGTTCTTATGGGCGGACGTGTGGGATGGCAAACCGGCATCGCTCCGAGCCATACGTGGTTTCCGCAACCGAATCACCGCCTTAGCGACACTCGCAAGCCAATATAAGCTGGGGGTGTTCGATGTGTAGTGACTTTCCAGCAGGCGCTAGACGATTTGCGCCAAATCCTGTTTCTTGCGTAAACTAACCAAACAAAAAAGACAACGACGCATCCAGAAAGTTAGCCTTTATGAGTAATGAACCGCGTGTCGTGATGGTGATAGACCTGTTTTATCCAATACCGGATGGATTGGGGATGCAGTGTTTGCGTCTATCGCGACAGTTGATAAAACGCGGTGCGAACGTGAGTATCCTCGCCCGCCACATCGACCCGGAAACCGCCACCCACGAAATATTGCCCGGTGACTTGCCCATTTATCGTATAGGCCCGCATGGGCCGCGCACCAATCGCCGCAGTGTGCAGGAGATTTTGCCGTTTACGTGGTGGCTGTTCCGGCATCGCAACGAATTCGATATTTTCCATGTCCATGATGTGCGGTCATTATTCATCGTCGGCCTGCTTGCGAAATGGTCGGCACGTAAACCGTTGATCGTTAAAGTGCCCACACAGGGCGATGTCATTCGTGTGCCAGCAAAATCAACAGAACTCACGACTTTTTCGCGATTACTGCGGAAGATATTGCTGCCGCCGTCACTGTGGTATTGGCTGACCAAACGTGCCAACGAATGGATTGCCACGACGCAGGCGATTGAAGACGAGTTAACATCCGTTGGACTTGGGCACAAAACCAATCGCATCCCTAATGGTATCGACACCGAATTTTTTCATCCCGCAGCCGCCGATGAGAAAATGGCCTTACGCGAAAAGCTCGGCCTGCCCACAGACGCGACGATCATCGTCTCGCATGGACGCCTGGACCCGCGCAAACGCTCAGACGTGTTGTTAAAGGCGCTGGCACAGGTGCGCAAAAAACACCCCAATATCTACCTCGTCCAACCGGGTGATGTCACGGAAGCGTTAGATTATAAGACTAAACTGGAAGGCATTATCGCCGAACATGGACTGGGCGAGATTGTCAATTTTCCCGGCGCAGTCCATAATGCAGAAGAATATTTGCGCGCGGCGGATATTTATGTGCTGCTATCAGAAGGGGAGGGCCTGTCAAACGCCGTCCTGGAGGCCATGTCTACTGGACTGGCGATTATCGTCAGCAATATCGGCGGCCTGAACGAATTAATTTTGGATGGTGAACGCGGATTCTTATGTCATCCCGAAGATGTCGATAAGCTGACTGAACACCTCTGCGCGTATATTGAAAATCCTGCACGCGGGCGCGAAATGGGCGCAGCAGCACGGGCAGCCCTCGCACCCTATTCACTGGATGGCGTGGCGGAAAGTTATATGGATTTATATGCAAAATTGTTGGAACAAAGCCGATGAGCGACAACACAGAAAAACGGCTCAAGGTGCTGGTATCGGCCTACGCCTGCGAACCCAATAAGGGTTCAGAACCCGGTGTGGGTTGGAATTGGGTGCGGCAGATCGCCCGCTTCCATGATGTTTCGGTACTCACGCGCGAAAGCAATCGCCAGCTCATCGAAGCCGACCAGCGCGAAAATCCCTGGCCTAACGTCCAATGGGTCTATTATGATACCCCGAAATGGACGCGCTTCTGGAAACGGGGGACGCGGGGCGTACAAATTTATTATTATATGTGGCAAATTGGCATCTACCGCTTGGCGAAACGGCTTCATGCACAAGAACATTTCGACATCGTGCATCACATCACGTTTGGCAATTATTGGCTGCCGAGTTTCCTGCCCTATCTCGAAGCGCCCTTCGTCTGGGGGCCGGTTGGCGGTGGCGAGAATGCGCCAGCCGCGTTCCACAAAACATTTAGCTTTCGCAATCGGGTATTCGAGCGCGTCCGGGATGTGATACGCGGCATTGCCCATATCAATCCATTTGTCCGCATGAACGCCCGCCGGTCACGGATTGCGCTGGTTAAGGCGAATGAAACAGGCGATTCGCTGCGGAAGCTCGGCGCGAAACACGTCGAACAGGTCTTTGAAGCCGGTATTCATCCCCATGAATACGACTCGCTAAGCCAATTGAATATCCGCCAGGACGGTGCGCTGCGTTTGGTCAGCATCGGGCGCATGTTGCACTGGAAAGGCTTTCATTTAGGGCTGATGGCCTTCGCAGAATTTTGCAAACAATCGCCAGAAAGTGAGTATTGGCTCATCGGCGGTGGACGCGAAAAAGACAATCTGCGTGAACTGGTCAACACACTGGGTATTGCCGACAAAGTGCAGTTTCTTGGGTCTATACCCCGCAGCGAAGTCCTCGAACGTCTGCAAGAATGTGATGTACTCGTCCACCCCAGTTTGCACGATTCTGGTGGATGGGTCTGTATGGAAGCAATGGCAGCCGGACGCCCTGTGTTATGTTTGAATCTCGGTGGGCCAGCAGTACAGGTCACGCCCGAAGTCGGCATCACTGTCGAGGCCAATACACCCGAACAAGCAGTGCAAGACCTGGCTGCCGCCATGCAGCGTCTGCAACAAGAACCTCAAACGCGAATGGCAATGGCACAAGCCGCACGTCAACGTATCGAAAACTATTTCATGTGGGATCGTAAAGGTGAGTATATCACACGCACTTACCAGACAAGCCTTAAAAATTAAGCCCAATCTTTTCGAGTCGATCATTTTCGGCTTGATGATGAGTGGCCCACCGAAGCTGCGTTCGCGCGATGCAACCGCTTCCCTATCCGGCAGTGTAGATAGTTCTATCCTGTTCAGTGCCATGATATGGGGTTTGGGTGCATTATGGATGTTGCACTATTTCAATGGCTATGCGCTCTTTAACAAACGTCTGCCCAAATTTGGTGGCATTCATAAATGGGCCGTGCTCTATGGAGGTACACTGGTATTATCCATATTAGTGAGTGACGCCGTATTCCTGACCTTTTATCGCGGGATGCAAGTGATATTGGTGGTGATATTCACAGAATTTTGGGTGCGGAAATTTGGTGTGGTTTCAACCTTTAGGCACATGGTCGGCACCTGCGTCGTTTTAGGATTGTGTATTGTGCTGGCGATGTTTGTCGCGCCAGATCTGGTTTATTTCGGTGGCGAAAACAGAGTTCGTGGCGATTTAATTGCCAATCCCGGTTCATTAGCGGCAGTGACCTTGGCAATCATATTTAGTGTTCGCACGGTGATTCAAAACCGCTATGTTTTTATTAGCATTGTGGCTTTGTTCATCTTTTTATTGATTGTGGCACAAACGCGAACCTATTATGGCATCATCGCTTTCTTCTTTGTCCTATCGTTCATCCGTGTTCCGCAAAGTGGTCGCCTACGCATCGCCCAATATCTGATTGTATTGCTCATCCCATTAATCATCATGGTGGGGGCAGCAGCGGCAATTAGCGAATTTGTGGTACGTGACGAAAAATCATTGGCAACCCTCAGTTCTCGTACACCGCTGTGGGAATACACCGTCGCCCAAACATTGGAACAAGCCCCCTTCACCGGCGTCGGTTTTCAAGCCAATCGTGCTATTCTTTTAGAATTCAATGACCGCCTCGGCAATTCCCATAATGCCTATCTCGAAATTTTATCGGGCGGCGGCCTGATAAGTTTTGGTGCCTATTTGATCTTTCTGATACCCATTGTCATCTATGCGATACGACTATTTATCTCGCAGGGCAGCAGGCCAGAAATCTTTGCGACTGTCTCGCTGTTGTTTATGATGCTAATTGCGGGATTTACATCACAGGCGTTAATTGTTCCCAGTGTCGAAAGCTGGACGTTCTGGATGTGTGTGGCATTATTGCCCCGTTTTAACGAACGGATGGTGCGCGAACGTGAATTGTCGCGAGTCCAGACCTTATATCAGGGCGCGCCCGCATGAAAATCCTGATTATTCACAACGAATATCAGCAGCGCGGTGGTGAAGATGTCGTGGTTGAGCAAGAAACCGACCTCCTGCGCCAGTATGGGCACGAAGTCGTACAGTATATTCGCACCAATCACGAAATCGGCGCCATGAGCAAAGGTCAAAAAGCCAGGCTGCCGCTGCAAACTATCTGGTCGGGCAAGTCAGCAGCAGACCTGCGGGATGTCATCACGCGCGAGAAACCAGACATCGCCCACTTTCACAATACCTTCATGCTTATCTCTCCGTCGGCCTACTATGCTTGCCAAAAGATGGGCGTTCCCGTTGTGCAAACACTACACAACTATCGCTTGCTGTGTCCTAATGCCCTCTTCCTGCGTGATGGGCACATCTGTGAAGATTGCATGGGCAAACTCGTGCCCTATCCCGGTGTCATCCATGCCTGCTATCGCGATTCAAAAGCCCAATCAGCAGGCGCCGCCGCCATGCTGACCTTCCATCGTCTGCGCCGCACCTATCGCAAGCAGGTCGATACCTATATCGCGTTGACGCAGTTCGTGCGTAATAAATTCTTAGAAGCGGGCTGGCACGACGCAAATATCGTTATCAAACCCAACTTCCTGAGCAACGATCCCGGCGCAAAAGCCAGCACAGGCAATTACGCCCTCTTCGTCGGGCGTATCACTGAAGATAAAGGCTTGTGGACAGTTGTTAAGGCATGGCAGCAGTTGACCAACATCCCGATTAAAATCGTCGGCGATGGGCCCCTTCTCGTTGAGCTGCAATCATACGCCGACCAGCACAATCTCACACAAATTGAATTCATGGGGCGTCAGCCCAAAGAGACCGTCTTACAATTGATGCAAGATGCCTATGCCCTCATCTTTCCATCGGAATGGTACGAAACCTTTGGACTGGTCGCAATTGAAGCCTATGCCTGTGGCACACCCGTGATTGCATCTAATCATGGTGCGGTGGCAGAGGTGGTTACAGACGGACAGACTGGTTTGCATTTCAAAGCGGGTGACGCGAATGACCTCGCTGAAAAAGTGAAGCAGTTATGGGCTAACCCGGAAACGCAGGCGACGCTAGGGCAGCAGGCGCGAACGCATTTTGAGGCACACTACACAGCCGCGCGGAATTATGCGTTGTTGTCCAGCATTTATGAACAAACGCTTGCACAGGCCAGGCCATCTTAACGCCATATCAAATACATAACACTGGCATTGTTCGTTTTTTCACATTTTCATACTCTAAATTTAGGACTATGATAGTCGCTAAAGCATAAGCTATCGTTGGTATCATTCAAGAATTGTGCATCAAGCAAGGAGCAGTTACATAATGGGTGTTGCAATCATTACCGGTTCTGCCGGATTAATTGGTTCAGAAGCCACTATCTTTTTTGCAGGTCTGGGATTAACGGTCATCGGCATTGATAATGACATGCGAAAAGTGTTTTTTGGCGACGAAGCCTCCACCGCGTGGCAGCGCAAAAATCTCGAACATCAACTTGGTGACCGCTATATCCACCAGAATATCGACATCCGTGACCGCGATGCAATTGAAAAATTGTTCAAACAGTATGCGAAAGACATCGAAGTCATCATCCACACAGCGGCGCAACCATCACACGACTGGGCAGCCCGTGACCCGCACATGGATTTCACCGTAAACGCCAATGGCACATTAAACCTGCTGCAAGCCACGCGCGAATATGCCCCACACGCGCCCTTTATTTTCACTTCAACCAACAAAGTCTATGGCGATACACCCAATCGCTTACCGCTGGTTGAGCAAGAACTGCGCTGGGAAATTGACGAAAACCACACCTATTTCTCCGGCATTCGCGAAGATATGTCGATTGATAATACGACCCACAGCCTGTTTGGGGCATCTAAGGTGGCGGCGGATGTCCTGGTGCAGGAATATGGGCGGTACTTCGATATGAAGACCGTTTGCTTTCGCGGTGGCTGCCTGACCGGGCCGAATCACTCCGGTACGCAGCTTCATGGTTTCCTCGCCTACCTGATGAAATGCGCGGCAACCGGCACGGCCTATACGGTCTTTGGTTATAAGGGCAAACAGGTGCGCGATAACATCCACAGCGCCGACCTCATCGCCGCTTTCTACGAATTCTATAAAGCACCGCGTTCAGCCGAAGTCTATAACATCGGTGGCGGACGCTATAGCAACTGTTCGATGCTCGAAGGCATCAAACTGTGTGAAGAAATCACAGGCAAGGAAATGAACTATACTTACTCCGAGCAAAATCGGATTGGCGACCATATCTGGTGGGTCGGCGATCTGGCGAAATTCGAAGGGCATTTCCCCAACTGGAAATTGAAATACGATGTACCCGCCATCCTGCGCGAGATTTACGAAAATAACGTCGAGCGATGGGGAGTCAAAGTGTCATGATAGACAGCGGCAAACACAACATTCTCGGCGTCAGCATCAACGCCATTGATTATGAAGGCGCGGTTCAGCGTGTGATAGACGCGGCAAAAAACGACCAGCATTTGGCTGTTACCGCGCTGGCTGTACACGGCGTGATGACCGGCGCGCTCGATAACGAACACCGTTATCGCCTGAATCACCTTGATCTGGTGTGTCCCGATGGAATGCCCGTGCGTTGGGCGCTCAACAGCCTGCACAAAGCCGAACTCACAGACCGGGTCTATGGCCCCACCCTCACACTGAAGATTTGTGAACGGGCGGCCCAAGAAGGCGTCCCCATCTACTTCTATGGCAGCAAACCCGATGTCTTGGAGAAGCTGGTCGGCAACCTGCGCGAGCAATTCCCGAACATCCAAATCGCGGGCTATCAGCCGTCCCGCTTCCGGCAAGTGACGCCGGAAGAAAAGATCGAAATTGCGGAAGAAATCAAATCCAGCGGCGCGAAAATTGTCTTTGTGGGTTTGGGCTGTCCACGACAGGAAACGTGGGTCTATGAAATGCGCGACCTGCTGCCGCTGCCTGCGATTGCCGTTGGCGCGGCGTTCGACTTTCATGCAGGCACACTGCCCCAGGCGCCACCCCGTTTGCAACGCATGGGGCTGGAGTGGGCGTTCCGGTTGTATCAAGAGCCGGGTCGCTTATGGCGACGGTACCTGTATCTCAACCCGCTGTATCTGAGTATGCTGGCATTACAGGTGCTGAAAATCCGGCGCGTTGACCCGGAATCCGCCACGCCACCGACGCAGGAAATGCGGTATGGCTAATGCGCGTTAAATAGTTAAATGCGCCAGATACAATTGAGACAGTGTGAAGACCTTAGGCACAGTATCGACCACAATACCGGGTTTTCATCTTTTCGTATTCGCCTAACATGGATTGCCCGATTTTGTTAGGCGAAGTATTTGTAAGGTGGATCTATACACCGTCTTAACAACTCTCCGCGAAATATCCACGTTTGTTGTAACAAAATTGTTGTAAAATAAGTTTGCTAATGGTTTACCAGCATCGGGGACAAATGTTTGGCAATCCAAACCTATGCTTTCATACGTTTTCTTTTAGGGGAATGACGCGCTTTATTTAGTTAGATTTTAGTTGATTTCATTACCCTGTATATTGGCCTAAACTTTTTCCATAAACAATTGACGGGCGAGAATATCAACCTTCACACCTCCTCAATACTTTCTTAGGCCATATCAAGTTGAACATGGTTATACCAACGTTGTTGATAATTTTCGTCGGGATCACAGGGTTTGGTTAAGGAACTTATATTATGGTACGGAAACGATTTTCAGTCCCCCTCATCTGGGTCATGGTCTTACTGTTATTGACAGTCTATGCCCCATCGCTCTATGCAGCGGCATCGCCCACACATGACACGCTCGCATCAGAGGCAGCTTATTTGCCCGGCTCACAGATCACGGTGTCGCCCGCGTTGTTGACGTTTGGTGGTCTCACATCTGGCCCCAATACAGCGGCTCAGACAGTGACAATCACCAGCACCGGGACCGACCCCCTCACGATCACAAGTATCACAGTGACCGGAACGCACGCGGCACGGTTTATTATCACGCCGCCCGGATTACCCGTCGTCCTGAATAATGGACAGTCAACCATTGTCAGTGTGGTCTACGATCCTGACCCCACTGCCGAAGGCAACAACGATGCAACGTTGAATATCGTCCACGATGCAGGCACGACCCTACCCGCAACCAACGTAACGACTGTTAATTTGCGCGGCTTGTCATGGACAGGCGCGGGTGTGAATGGTGAACCTTCGCTGCAAGAGATTTTTAACGTCTATGACATCCCGACCAACACGGGCGACGATGTCCCGGCAACAACGACCATTCACAGTACAACACCCGTCGCCATTCCACTGGGTCAAGAAGTATTAGTTCCAGTCTTTCAACGCGCGAATGCTGCTCAACCTGTCACGGTACAGGTTCTGGGTGTTTATGCTGTCAACGGTTTTCCCAGTCCAGTGCTTCTTGGTTATTACGCTGCGGGCAATCGGGCCGCCAAAACACAGATTCTGTCTATCAATGGCAACAGCCACCAGACGCTCTCGCCCGCCATTACGGGATCACTGAGTTTTAATCCGGGTGGCGCAGCCTTTGGGATGTATACGACCTATCCACCACCGCTCTGGAACGGGCGCAACGTTTATACCGAAGATGCGCTGAACGCGGCTGAAGATGCAGTCGATGCGGGCGGTCAGGGCGATCCCTGGACAGCCATTACAACACATCACGCTCGCGTTTATGAGTTCCGTAATCCCAACGGCACTATTGAACCCAACGCCTATATCATCGCCTATGACGAAGCAGTCGCAGGCTTTGACTTTAACGACATCGTATTCGTCATCCGCAATGTCCAGCCCGGCGTATTGGCGGCAGGTGGTGAAATCGAATTCACCAACATGGATTGGAGTAATGCCTATATTCAAGGCATACCCCAGATGAGTTATCTCAATACCTGGTTGTCGTTTAGCAAAATACAAAACCAGCTCCCGATTTTTGTAACGCATACCATTGTCACCCTGCGGATTCGCAATACACATCCAACAGACAACCTGACAATCACGTCGTTTTCGATTGATAACCCAACCGATTTCGATCTACCCAACGGTGAAACCGGACCGCTTGTCATTCCTGCGGGTGGATTTTATGACCTGAACGTTCGCTTCATACGCAATGTTGGACCGCGTGATGTGTACCATAGCACGCTGCACATCTTCTCCAGTGATGCGGATGAACCCGACAGCGAGATTCACCTCGCAGGTATCTGGCAGTCGGAGGAACAGGGCAATAACGAACCCCACCTTGAAGACGTAGTGGAGGTTTTTGGTTTTGGCACCAGTCTTGGCCCCCCATGGGACGCCGATGGTGGCGCTCCGCTGGGGATTGATGGTCAAAACATCAGTATCCCCGGCAGTGACGAAGTGGCTCCAGCAACTGGCGCATGGCAGCGGCTCAATCCAACGGGTCAACTCTATGGACGGCAAATAGGCGCGTGGCACGGGACTGGTACAGGCGGTGTCGGCCTTGATGTGATTACAGGTGGTGGGCCAAACGCTGGTGTCGGTCATGGCGCTCTTTATTACCAGACCATTCTACCCAGAATCGATGCCGCGAACACGAGCGAGCGCATCTGGACAACCGGGCAATTTCCTGCCACCACATTTGCTGTTAAACAAGGTGGTCGTCGTACAGATGATCCTTATAATTGTCTTCAAGCTGGCTTCCCGACGGTACCCACGAGTCAATGTGCTTCACCGGGACCCTTCCCATTCAATCAAGGAATGCGCGGTGTGCGGATGTTCGCGCTCCGTAACAACGCCGGCGAAATTGTTCCGGGTGCCTATATCTCGGCACAGGATTTTGTCCCGGGCAACTTCGACTTTCAAGACAATATCGGGCTGTGGTTTAATATCGCGCCCGTTATCACAGAAATCGACCCAACAGTCACCGCGTCGGCAGCGCCCGACCCGGCGACCATCAATACCCAGGCGACATTCACCTTCCGCGTTCGCAATGTGACCACCATCCCGGTTACGGGTATTACGCTGTCGGGCACCTATCTGGCAAGCGTAACGATAGACGGCATCACATCAACACAGGGATCGTGTTCATTCGGTGGTGGGAATTACACCTGTACCATCGGCAACCTGAGCACATCGCAAGAAGTGATTGTCACCGTGCTGATGACCTCAGCGACAGAAGGTATTCGCACCGTAACCGGTACTGTGACAGATACAGACCCAAGAACAGACATTAATTTAACCAATAATACTGCGTCAGCGTCTGTGACGTACTTCGACCCGGCTAACCCAACCAGCAGCATCACCATCATCAAAGACGCTATCTCGGATAGTTCACAATCGTTCAGCTTTACTGGCAGTTTCGGCAACTTCTCACTCGTTGACAATGGCGCAAGCGGAACACCCTTATTCGCTTACAATTTCCAACCCGCAGCTTCGGCTGTGCCACCGGGCTTCATTGTCGATAGCGGTGCGGCCTACTCTGCCGGAGCCGGTTTCGGTTGGGTGAATCAAGCAACGGGCGTGCCGACGGCAAACAATAACACCCGACAGCGCGCAGTGCCCCCACCGCCCGATGACGGTATCCCACAAGAACAATTGACCTTTAATCACATGCACTTTGGTGGTGTGACCTATACGTGGCTGCGTGACATACCCAACGGCTTCTATGATGTGACGATTAGTGTCGGCGATGTACTGTTCAGTAACAGCACCCACCTCGTCAATGTCGAAGGCGTCAACGTCATCAACTTCGTCCCCGGTGGCACACCGGGCACGCGAATTGCTACAGCGACGGCTCGCGTTCAGGTGACAGATGGGCAACTGACTGTCGATGCAGTAGGCGGGGCGAATACCAAGATCGACTACATCATCATCAGTTCACCGCCAACCAACCAGACAGGTTTTGCGGTTGTTCCGGGCACATACACGGTCACTGAAGACACTGCCGGACTACCTGCCAACTGGTCACTATCCGGTGTCGTATGTACAGGCGGTTCAACAACCAATGTTCCAAGCGGTGTTCAGATTACCGTAGGCAGCAATCAAGATGTCGTCTGCACATTCACCAACGTCGATTCAAATGCCACACTCATTGCAGTGGACGATTTCGCCACAACCCCCATTAATACACTGGTGACGATTGATGTCGTCGCCAACGATACGGGTGTTGTCCCCAATACAGTGGCAGTCGTCAACGGCACGCTCCCCGGTAGTGTCCTTACCAATAACGGCGATGGTACGTTCGACTATACACCGCCGCCGGGCTTCGAGGGCACAGACACATTCACCTATACGGGTGAGGACGGGCTTGGTACGACCTCTAATGTGGCGACAGTCACCATCACTGTTGGCGGTGCGCCCACTGCGAATGACGAGACAGAAGTGACAGCCATCAACACACCGATTACGTTCGATGTGATAACGAACGATTTCGACCCGCAGGGCAACGGCACCATCGACCCGACCACAACGACAGTCGTAGCGCCACCAGCCAGTGGTAATCTCGTCAACAACGGCGATGGCACGTTCACCTATACACCCGTCGCTGGCTTTACGGGCACGGTGACATTCACATACACGGTCGAAGATGTGGATGGCAATGTCTCGAATGTCGCAACCGTCACGATCATCGTCAACGATATTCCTGTTGCCATAGACGATAACGGCTCGACATCTACGGGTGTACCCGTGACCGTCACAGTTGTGACCAACGATACCGACGCCATAGGCGGTATTGACAATACCAGCATCGTCGTTACGGCCCAACCTGCCAACGGTACAGCCGTCAGCAATGGTGATGGCACAGTCACCTACACACCCAATGGTGGCTTCACAGGCCCAACCGATACCTTCACCTATACGGTTAGCGACATTTATGGTCAGGTATCCAATGTGGCAACAGTGACAATCACATTCAACAACATCCCGCCTGTCGCCAACGATGACAGCGCCACTGCCGACAGCGGTGTTCCGGTCATCATCGACCTCACCACCAACGATACCGACGCCGACGGCACAATCGATGTAACTTCGACTGCACTCGGTGGTACACCGGCGGCCAACGGTAATGTGGTGTTCAATGGCGATGGCACGGCAACCTACACACCCAATGCTGCCTTTAGCGGCGTCGATACCTTCACCTACACGGTGCTGGATAACACCGGCGCAATCTCTAATGAAGCGACAGTCACCGTGACAGTCAATGCGTCACCTGTCGCGGTTGATGACTCTGCGACGACACTGGAAGATACACCTGTCACTATCGACGTGACCGTCAACGATACCGACAGCGATGGCACGATTGATGTCACAACAGTGGTTGTCACCGGTGGGCCAACTAACGGCAGCATCGTCAACAACGGCGATGGCACCATCACCTACACACCCAATCCCGCCTACAGCGGGCCAGATACCTTCACTTATACAGTGGATGATAACAGCGGTGCGACTTCCAACCAGGCCACAGTGACGATCACTGTCTTCGGGACAGCGCCGGGTATCACCGTCAGTATCACACCCGCGACGCAGCAGGTCTTAAGTGGCGCGAACACGACCTTCGATGTGACGGTGACCAATACAAGTTCCGCCGTCGCGCTGGATAATGTCAGTGTCTTCAATAACAACACCCTGCCCTTCGTCAGCGATTGTGCGCGGGGTCTGGGCACACTGGCGCCCAGCGCGGTGGTCAACTTCACCTGTACCGATACGGCAATCACTGCTGACTATGACAAGACCATCACCGTCAGCGGCGAGCCACAAAACGGCGCACCCACCGTCACCGACAACGATACGGTCAGTGTCACGGTTTACGTGCCACAAATCTCCATCGTCATCAATCCGCCGACGCAAGATGTGCCTCTGGATGGGACAGCGGTCTTCTTCATCACCGTGACCAATACCGGGCCATCAGCATTGCAAAATGCCGTCGTCACGGACAGCGACCCGACCTCCGATTGTGAAGTCGATCAAGCGACACAACCCGGCCTGGCGTTGATGAACCCCGGTGATGCGGTCAACTATACCTGTACCGTGACCAATGTACTCGCCAATTTCACCAACACCGTCACCGTCACTGCGGAAGATGTTGCCAGTGGCGCACCTGTCACCGCTAACGACAGCGCCGATGTGGTCATGCTGCCGCCCGACATCGAAATCACCATCACCCCGGCGGTACAGGCTGTCATACCCGGTAACGCCGCAGTCTTCACCATCACTGTGACCAACACCGGGCCGTTCGACCTTGATAACGTGACCATCACCGACAGCGATGCCACGTCCGACTGTGAAGCCGATGGGACACGCTTCCCGCAGCTCCTCACACTCGCGGCAGGCGCCAGCTTCAACTATCCGTGTATGATCCCGAGCGTGGTCGCGCCGCTGACCAATACGGCTGATGTCACTGCTACACCTGCCGGCGGTGGCGCACCCGTCACCGACAGCGACAGTGCCGATGTCACACTGGCCGTTGGCAACCCATCCATCACCATCACCGTCACTGCTACAGCCCCTGTCGTACCGGTGGGTGGCAATGCAGACTTCACGATTGTCGTGGTGAACAATGGCGATACCCAACTGAACAACGTAACCGTCACTGCACTCAACGCAACTGGATGCAGCATCAATGTCGGCACGCTGGCGCCAGGCGCAGGCCAAACCTATAGCTGCTCTGAACCCGGTGTCACCACAGGCTTCACCAATACAGCCGATGTCGTTGGCACGATTGTCGGTGGTGGCGGCGCAACAGTAACCGCCAGCGACAGCGACAGCGTTCAGGTCGCCGGCTTGACCATCACCAAAGACCCGGTTGTTCAAACCATCGCCAGTGGTGGCACAGCCAACTACACCATCACTGTCGATAATATCGGTGAGGTCGAACTGGATGTCACCGTGACCGACCCAACAGTCGCCGCCTGTGACAACGCCATTGGCCTACTGGCGGCGGGCGCAAGCACCACCTATGGCTGTTCACAACCGGGCGTCGTGGCAAACTTCACCAATACCATCACCGCCAGCGGCATCACCACAGACGGCAGCAATGTCACCGTCACTGATGATGACTCCGCCGATGTCGTGGTCACCGTCACAGCGCCGTCTATCAGTGTGGTGCTGTCACCCGCGACCCAAACCATCCTCGCGGGGACGGCTGCCAACTTCACTGTCACCGTGACCAACAACGGTAACGAGCAGATTGATGGCGTGGTCGTGACCAACGATGTCGTAGCGGCCTGCGATGCCGACCAGACGACACAGGCAGGATTGGCCTCTATCGCCGTCGGCGCGAGTGTCAGCTACACCTGTTCAGAACCGAATGTGACCGCCAACTTCACCAACACCGTGACAGCGAATGGCACATCAACACCGGGCGGGACACCCGTCACCGATACCGATACGGCTGACGTGACCGTCACTGGCTCACTGTTCGACCCGCCATTTGGCTTCAAGGCCGTCACGGACGAAGGCAACAGCGTCCTGCGCTGGGGCTTCTTCTGGACGAACAATGGCCCGACAGCCATTCAGATGCGCGTGACCGATACCGTCCCGGCTGGTCTCACCCTCATCCCCGGTTCAGTGACCTGCACAACCAATCCGGGTGGTGCGCTCACGACAACCTTCTGCGGTGTGGTGGGTAATCAGATCGTCTGGGAAGGTATACTCCAGCCAGAACCTGTACCGGGTGTGACTCGACTGGTTGATGCCGTGAATCCGCTGATCGTGTCCTTCCGCACACAGGTGCCAGATGGCATCAACAGCGCCACCAACATCTCCAATGCTGAGTATGATAGCGATGGCGATGGCGCATTGGATGCGACAGCGAATTCGAATCAAGCCACATGGTCACGCGGTGTCCCAACAGTGGATAATCCAACCACGGTTGCATCCGCCAGTGTGAGCAATGGCACAGCGACAATCGTCAAGACCGCTTCACCACCGTTTGCTGGCACGGGCGAAAATGTCACCTTCACGATCACCATCAGCAACAACAGTGACCAGCCCATCGCCGCTATCGGTCTGACGGATGATGTTCCAGCAGAATTCGAAATCCTGTCCGCATCCGCCAGCTTTGGTTCACCCACTGTCAGCGGGCAGACGGTCTCATTGGCACCGTTCTTCCTCGGTCAGGGACAATCGGTGACATTGACCATCGAAACCCGCATCCGTGACAGCGTCCAGGCGCCGTTTGTCCTGTTGAACATCGCTTGCACAACCGACGTTGCCGATACCCTGTGTGCCAACACGCGCGTCCTCAGTGTGAGCGTCCTGCCACAAACAGGTCAATCACCGTGGAGTGCATGGCGTCCAATAATCTTCCTACTGGCAGGGTTGTTGACCGCCTTCGCCGCAGGCCGGTTCATCCGCAGGGTACGACGGCCACAGGACGAACACTAGTTCTGGTCTAAATATACGATGAGGGAGGCACACACCGCCTCCCTCCCACAGCCACATCCAAAAGCCAACCCCGATGCAGCCGGGAAACCGTTCTCAGGCCATCGGGGTTTTGCTTTGCCTGTGGCGTCCCGGAATCAAAAAAAGAGCATCCTACCGGATACCCTCTACTTTTTGAATTAGCAGCTATCGCTAATTAGACCCGCATATCAAAAGGATTCATCAAGAATTCAATTTGTACCATCATAAGACCGAGTTTGACCTTATCGCCATGACGCAGCGGGTATTGACGACCCGGTTCCATCAAGTTGCCATTCAGCCATGTACCCTGCGAACTACAATCTTTTGCGACGACAGCATTGTCTTGCAGCGATAATTCAAGATGCTGCCGCGACACCGCCATCTCAAACGCCTTAAACGGTTGCAAATCAATATCAGGTCGATCCGAATCATCATGAGTACGCCCAATTATGACCCGACCTGTCAGATTAAAAATCTGGCATACCTGGACGTGCATAATCCGCAGCAGGATACGCCAGGGCTGTGGCATCGTGCGGTCAAAGGCTTCGACCTCACGGACTGCAATATCTGTCCCTTCCTGTCCACCGCGTAATTGCCGTGTCTTCCCAAACATAACCCGTATCCTTCACCTCTCCTGCATTGCGACAATGTGTAGTATAGTACATTTTTGCATCAGAAGCCAAAATCCATGATAATAGAACTTTGATGAAAATGTAAAAATTTGAGCGCACACACCCACCAACCCCTAAACTATATTATAATAGGGAGTGCGCCACAGGACGCGACAGTATCGAACAATCAGGCCAACATCCAACACCTCTTACCAATAGGGGTGCTGTGATATGAGACCTCATGCTCACACAGCGCACAAATTGTCACCGATTTTGAGGCTCTACAGCAAGCAGCGCACCTCCATCGGCATACATGACAATCAACCAGAAAACGGGGAATGATACGGGACACATACGATGACCATACCTTCAATAGTCAAACAAAGCGAAATCCTCATCGTCAGTTCAGTCACACCAACATGGCTTAATCTGTTGACTCCCGATGCCTACAATGTGCATCCAGTCGATAATCCACAGCAGGCATTGGAACGCCTACAAGAACATGGGTTCGATATTGTCATGATTCACGACAAGGTGGAAAGTGAGAATATCGCCGATTATGTGCGCGAAATGAAACGGCGCGCGCCGCTTGTACCGGTCATCATCCTGTCTGATGAAGCCGATGTCGCCTATCAGAC
>CAZTLI010000049.1:0-18971 GCA_964614375.1 uncultured Anaerolineaceae bacterium | reverse complement strand
GTCGTCTGCCGCGCGACCTGTGGTTCGAGGAATTTATGCGCTTCTTCAATCACAATCAACAGTTGCGGCGGTTGGTCGGCGGCATCGCCAAGTGACTTTTCCATCAACACGACATATTCGTGGTGGATACGCCGTGTGATGTAATTGGCGACGAGCATATAGGCTTCCAACGAATTGCCATAGCGCCCAAATTCCAGCACAACACTAATCTGACGATTAACCAGCAGGTCGATAATCTGACGCACGCTATCGCCGACATTTTCCTCAACCAGAAAATCCCACCGCTGAAACCGTTCCAAACGCCGCTGCAAAGCCGACAGCGTCCCACCGCCGAGGTTGGTCGATTCGACCACATCTTCCATATCTTCGGCACGTCCATCAATCAACCGCTTAACCCAGCCTTCACCCCAACGTTTACGGAGCGAATACGCCGCGTCTATCATCGTGTCAGACAGATTCATCGTCGCCTTGAGCATGGCGATGTCTTCTGGCTCGATTTCGTTGTAACCGAGCTTGACCTCAAAATCGAATTTGCTGCCACGCCGCCGCGATGACTCGGCATCCAACGTGATGATTGACACACCCTCACCAAAAAACTGTCTGAGTCCCTTCACTTTACGCCCGCGCTCATCCGTGATTTCCCAACCATAATCGTTGTGCATATCGAAAATGAGACTGACGCCAATACCGCGCGCAATCGTCCCCGCAAGCAGCACGCGCGTGAGGAAGCTTTTGCCTGTGCCCGATTTACCAAATACACCCACTGAGCGTTCCACCAACCGACGCAAATCGAGATTGATGGTCGTATCCAACAATTCAAGTGGCGCGCCGACGTTGAAGTGTGTCGCGTCTTCCTGACCAAATACCGCATTCACATCGGCATCTGCCGCCGTATGCACGACGCTGAAATGACCGGGAATGGTCTTGACGGGCAGCGCGCCGTCGTCGTCGTCAATCACCAGCATCGGCGTGACCGTAATCAAGCTGTAGACCACCGAGCCTTTATAAATCGCTTTTGCAAATGGATCATCTACATTGGGCAAATCACTTTGAATGCCGGGATTCGATGTATCCAGCGAGATGTCATTCACCATGCAGAAGAAACGTTTGTGTTCACCATGCACGACGACATAGCGCCCGACAGCCAATTCTTCAATCGGTTGGTCCCGTTCCAAACGCACGACCAATCCCTTACTGAGCGACCCGCCGACGACGATGCCTAATCGTGGTCCCTGGGGTTGATTGTCGCGGGGAAACCACTCATCGAGATTTTCGGATACCGGTTGTGTCGTCATGGAAACTGTCTCCGTGAGTTCGTGTTTCGTGAATCGCAAACGATGAAAGGCGCAAATGTTATCAACGCGCTGCTACAACTTTCCCTGTAAAACAGGTGGGCAACAGATAAAATTACAACTTTTATTACAGAAAATCTTGCATTTATGGGTTGGGGTGACTGTTTATCCATCTCAATCACCCCAGGATATTTATCTATTTCTATTTATAGCGGCGATGGCGAAGGGATACAACTCCGCGCGCATCACGCGATTTTTGATTACCGGGTCGTTATCGGTCAATTCACGGGCTTCATCTTCGTTCCGCGCCCGCAGCACACCCAGCCCAAAACTGCTGTAGTCGGGCGTCAACGTGCGACCAATGATGCAGAACACGCCCTGCTCCGTTAAGCCTTTGAGATACATAAAGTGGTCGGAGGTGGTCTTTTGCTCAAATTCCGTGCCATTATCAACCAGCATATCCGTGCGAACGGTCTGGATTTTGTAAAAATAGTGGCACATGCCAGCCTCAAGGTCAGCCGCGTCCACATTCCACAGCGCCACACGATAGGGATACCATTGGGCGCGCATGATGCGATTTTTCACCGCCGGGTCATTCTCGACAATGGCTTTACCAGCGGCGTCGTCTTCGGCCTCATATATAAAGACGCCAAAATGATGCTGGTCACGGTGTGTTGTTGCGCCAGCGAAAATCCCCTGACCTTCATCAATCAGACTTTGCATGTAGTCGATATGTTCCTTGCCAATCCGCACCTCATCGGCAGTCGGATTGTGCAGCATAGCAGGGCGAACAGTCTGGACAGTGTAGAGATATTGGTTCATTGTGCTGATTCCTATAATCCTGATTCATCGATACGCTGTCATCAATCTACAACTTAAAGCTCACTTTAAGTCAAGAACAAATTTTCCAGAAGTAAAATCGTGCCTATTCATCAACATAGTCCCAGTGATTGATGATTTCATCGCCCATCCCATCATCCTGCACATAACTTTCAACGTACCCACACGTCACACAGACATAATGGGTCACACGCGCAAAGGTCGGAAAAGGCGGATTCTTGATCGGAATCGTATTGCCATGTACCAGATGGGCATTGTGATAAATGGTCAACGCATGACATTTGGGGCACACACCATCGCGCATTGTCAACCCGTTCTTCACTCACGCTTGCGTTTGACTTTATGCCTGGATAGGGTTCGACTATTCACCCGCGCCCATGTCTTAGCGATGTTTTCGAGCGCAGTTGCATCGGTGATATAGCTCTCGGTATAGCGACACACAGTGCATACATAGTGCTCAACCGGCGCGCCGTCAAAACCATCAGACACCGATGGTCGTAAACACAGCGCATCGAACTTGCCGAGACGTTGCAAAACCGCACTACCCGGTCCGCGGTACACTTCCCACGCCCCGCACTGCGGGCAGCGTCCATTACGCATAGGTATTCGGATGGATGAGCGCCAAAATGTGCGATAGGCGTTTGAGGTCACCGGATAGTTGACGGGCAATTTCGTGCCCGCTTTCCAATAGGAATTTGCCATATAAGTCGGGGTAATCGGGCTGGTAGATTGCCGAAGCGTGTCGAACTGCCGCAGCCAATAAATCATCCACAGGCACTTCGGACGCGCCCAATATCAAGCGAAAAAAGCTCTTCTGCTGCACAAAACGATCCACCTCCACACTTTCACACACATACACTTCCGACAAACTCATCGGTGGACGAGGCGGCAAACTTTGTACAACTAGATTATCGCCCGTCATGAAACCAATACTCAAACACGAAATCTCAACCGGCACCATGCGATTTTCGCGCTGGTCACGCAGCACATTTTCGGGCACAAATTCGCCCATGACCAGCTCATTGACCAGCGGGTCGGACATAATCTCGACCTTGTAAATCAAACCGATGGCCTGTACCTGGCGTTCGCGCGTGTTGGCGACGGGTACTTTGACAAACGCGCCAAAATCATGATGGTCGCTGATGTGAGTGCTGTGTGTGCCACAGGTGAAACCGCGTGTGCTGGCGCGCAACACTCGTCCGATCATTCGCTCATCTACCATGTTTGCGTCTTTCTATTCCATCCGGCAAAGACCGGGCCATCCTCATTCGACGTATAAGGTCTATCTTACCATTAATAACATAATACTGCGGACGGTTGACCTAACCGAAACTACACCTCGAAACCTTGCTTTTCGCCGCGCGCGAGGTCTTTGCCCCACGTCTTGGCGGTCAGCGTGCGGAAGACCAGATCGCCCTTGACCAGACGAATCTGGGCATTGATGAGGCTTTCAAGTTTATCCTTGTCTTTACCCTGTACAACCGCCAATTCATCGGCACGGGTGAGCACATACGGATAGGGATTGCGCCCCTGTAGACGGCACTGGGCTAATATCAGGGCGTGCAGTTCATCGACAGCCTGTCTGTCGCGCGCCACCCACACCGGAATATCCACCCGGACAACACGCGAACGGGCTTCATTCGCCACTTTGAGATAGAAAAAGGCAATTTCGTAATTCTGGCCCCAACCGCGATATTCTTTATTCTGTGGCGAATTTTGCACCATAATCGCCGAACGTTCGCCCGGTTTCAATATCATATCGAAGAATTCGCGGTCACGGACTTCGCTCATATCCCCCGCGTTGGCGAGTTCATACTGGTTGATTTTCAATTCTTCAAACGATTGCAAGCTCAACAAATAGAGAAGCTGGATAAAGCGTTTGCTCCCATAGGGATTGTCGATATATCCAGCGAGAAGCGCACGGGCGTCGTGAAGGTTCACCAGCGCGCTGCGGTATTCTTTCATGGTTTGTTTGGCTTCGTTCTCATCTGCGCCACCAGGCATAAACATCAGCCGATTATCATAGAGGGCGATGAGCGGGCGCGCCTCCCCTTTAAGCTGCCACGCCTTTTCACCCAATGACTGCATTTCATGCACTGTCCGGCGGTCATCCACCGTCCGATTGCGAACGAGACGACCATATTTATCATGTACATGCGATTCGTGATAAAACAACATCGGGTGTGTTTCGGGTTCGGGGGTTAAATCGCTGCCATAGTGATAGGTAAAGATGCCGATGTTGATCAAAAAATAGTGAATCGGCGTCAACTCATCAGGATAAATTTGCGATCCGTCGGCTGCAATCAGCGTGGCGCTGGGTGGCAGTTCGGGTGGCGGGTAAATCGTGTTAATTGGCTCGGCGTCCGGCAAATCCAGCGGGGCCGCCCCACGATACCCGCTGATGTCTGGCTGACGAATCCAGCCAATCCGTTCGCGGACAGTCATCATATCCGGCGCATTGACGAACCGTTCGCGCGCCCGCAGCAGCCCTTCGCCCATATCAAAGTCGATTTGTTGCAGCATCATACCCATCTTCTGCACTTGCGCTACCAGCTTATTGAATTCCAGCGCCATTGTGTATCCTCACCAATTCATGAACATTTATCCAACTCAAGTCTAGCACTGACGTTCTAAGCCTGTCAATCATTGGTGCGCGAGCGCAACGCTGTGATTTTTGACTTGTTAAAAACATACAAATTCGGACACAATTTTTTGAAAAGCGTGTGGAATATTCTCGATAAGCTGTTATACTATTGGGCAAGACACGCCTTTTATGTAACTACGCCATAATATAACTTTCCTGGTTTTGTTTTTTTCGCACTATGCAATCAGCTGCATCGGGAGAAACCATGAACGACGTGTTGGAGAGTACATATAAGGCACCCTATACGCGGGCACTGATGTTTACGGGGGATGGTGTCCTGTTATCAGGGCAAATTGATTATCCCACAACGCCAGCTCCAGAAGCTGGTTTTCCTCTGGTTTTCATTATTCACCACGCCGGTTGTAATACCTGTGAAGATTACCAGCATTATGCCAATGTGAGCTTGCACGCTGGTTATGCAATTTTCCGCTGGGACAAACGCGGCACAGGCCGCAGCGGCGCGGGTGGACGTGGTTCAACCACGCAAGATGCGATTAATGCGTATAAGACGGCGCTGCTTCAACCGATGATTAATCAAAAGCAGGTCGTCATTATCGCACAGGGCTGCGGCACAAAAATGCTGGGCAGCGCGTTTGAACGGTTCGCGCAGCATCAAAAACCTGCTGGTGTCGTGCTCGTCGCCAATCGTCTTGATGAAAAGGGCATCCAGTACATTGATAGCGAACTCCACATTGTACATGGCGCAAACGACTGGGATGACTCCCAATACTACACAGCAGCCGTAGCCACCGCGCACAATTACCGTTATGACCGGAATGCTAGCTATTATGTAGCCGATTTTGCGGATCGCGGCCTCATCGACACCCGCACAGGTGCATTTCATTCTGGTGCATTACAGAGCATCGCCCACTGGCTTGCGGGCTGATGCCAGCATTTCAAGTAGATTTGGGCAAACATCACGCGATTGTCACAGGCGCAGGTGCGGGCATAGGCCGCGCAGTTGCAATCGCGTTTGCGCGCGCCGGAGCATCCGTCGCTGTCAATGACTTCAATCCCGATCGTGCGGCACACGTCACAAAAATCATCTGCGATGAAGGCGGCACGGCGTTCGATTGGCAAGGCGACATCGCCAACCGCTTTCAAGCTGCGGCGCTCATCGAAACTGCACGGGAACGCTTTGGCAAAATCCACATCTTTGTCAATGCTACGGCAGTTTTCAAAGCCGAGCCGATGAGCAAAGTCGATGAATGGGATTGGCGGCGGCAGCTAGATGTCAATCTCACGGGCGCGTTCTTTTGCACACAGCTTATCGGGCGCGTCATGGCAGATGAAGGCGGCGGCATTATCATCAACATCGGCTCGACAGCGGGCAATCCCAATACACTCGAACAGGGCATTGGTTATGTCAGCAGCAACGCCGGATTACTGGCAATGACGCGACAGGCCGCCCGCGAACTCGCGCCGCAAAAGATCCGGGTGAATGCGATTGCTCCCGGCTATATTGATGCCGCCTCGCCGAACAATGCCCAGGGACGTGGTGGTAGTCCCGAAGAGGTGGCGCAAGTCGCCTTATTCCTGTGTTCAGACGCAGCCAGTTTCATCACCGGACAAACGATAACTGTCGATGGTGGCGGATTTTAGGACATCCTTAAGACCGCTTATAGGCACAAATGGCGACTGGCATGTGTTTTGATGGTGTAAAAATGTGCCTTTCAGGTACAATGCGGGCTACACTACAGGGGAACATCATAAAGCAAGGAGCAACCAATGGCCCATAAATTTGAAGATGGACAAATTTCTGCCGAACTTATCCCCGTCGCCAAAGCCAGTCGCATCGGTTATCAGCGTGATGAAGGCACAGATAAAGACAAGGCTGCCAAATCAGACGAAGCTATCAACGATGCGATGACACTGGTCTATCGCACCGCCAAACGCATCGCGGCAACACTAAACGCGATAGAAGCGGATAAAGACGCTAAAGTACCGGGCGAGATTGAAGTCGATTTCGCGCTCAAGCTGGATGAAGAAGGCAACGCGACCATCGCTCATACCGGTTCACATGCCCATTTCCGCGTGAAATTGAAGTGGGAAGCCGATTAATTGACATAATTTAGTACCAACGTACTCTCTAAAAGGGCGAGCAAACGCCCTTTTTTATTGCCACATTCACACATCACCAACGGTATACTCTATGAAAGCATTAGCCGTTACAAAGAAATTGCAATCATAACCAACTGACAGATATACAGGGTTTGGGCATCATGAACAGCAAATGGCTGCTAGTTTTCGTAGTTTTGTTGATGGCGCTGGTTGTACTCATCCCCACAACCAGCGCACAGGATGATACCGTCAACGGCTTTACGGTGAGCTACGGTGGACGCATCTTCGATGGCACAAATACGACATTCATCTATGTGGTCATCGGCACAGGCGCCGGGCCTGATCTGAGCCACTTCGATGTTGAAATCCCGCAGTGTGACACCGCGTTGCAAGTGGTTGCCTACAATCCGGCGGATGCGGTCTCGTTTGGCACAGACCCAACGACGGGGGTAAATGGCATCAAATGGGATTTGCCGTTGGGGGTTAATGAAACGCGGGCATACAGCATCACATTTGCGGGTGAGGTCGATGAAGGCATCATCGTTGTCGCCGTCAAAGGTGGCCCGGGATTCGAAACCACAGAAATTGCTGGCCCTGCTTGTGACACACCTGCGTTAGTTGTCGAAAAATCGGTCTCAGCGGATGGTGGCGTGACGTGGGATGATGCAGACGCCGCACCGGGACCAGAGGTCGAACCGGGCGCGGATGTGCAGTTTCGTGTGGTGGTCACCAACACCGGCACAGAACCGCTCACGACCATCACACTCACCGATAATGTATATGACACCACCGGTTGCGCGATTCCTGACACACTCGAACCGGAAAGCGCCTTTGAATGTCCCCTTGGGCCTTTCCCGGCTGCGGAAGGGCAACATACCAACGTTGTCACGGTGACAGCGCTGGCTGGTGATGAGATGCTTGAAGCGACGGACAGCGCCAACTACTTCGGCGGCGAATTAGACGATGACGACGACACTGTAATTATCGTCATTGAAGGACCGGTTCAACAAATCAACATCAACATCATCACCATCTACGGCATCAATATCGAACTCGACCCGGACGACCCGCTGCTAACCGTTATTCAGATTGGCGACTACATCCGAGTCGAAGGTGATTATGGACAGTCCGGCAATACCATCATCATCATCGCCGTAACAATTATCATCGTTGATGTGGATGTGGTGGTCGATCAAGGCAGCGGTGCGGTCTGGCGTGATCCGGGCGACTGTGGCAATCCCCCACCACCCTGGGCACCGGCCCACGGTTGGCGCAGACGCTGCGAAAGTGGCGGCGGCGATAACGGCAGCAGTGGTAGTCGAAGCGGCAGAGGGCAGGGACGGGGCAACTAACATCAATTAACAGCAGGAACGAGGGATAGCTCGCACACTATCCCTCTTTTTGTTGGTGGGTGGGGAAAATCAGTTCGATTGTGCCGATGTGTGTCTGGAGATAGTCCAGCAGCGCGTGTATCAATACGATGATACCTACCATCTCCATACATTCTTCCAGCGTGCCCACTGCCGAAAATGCTAGACTTGTGCCGTCATTGTCATACCAGATACTGGCGCTGATTGACTCGACGATAAGCGCGCCGCCAACATATAACACTGCCGCTACAAAAAACAGCCTTCGCGTTCCAGGCGGCAGTCGCCACCAGAAGCGCATATACGCCAGCCCGATAATGAGCGCAACCACAAACCCCACAATTACCCATCCAAAATAGAGCAAACCCGATACATCCAGCGATTCCTGAACCGGAATCGTCAGCGTTTCATGCAGGGCAGCCGCTTCATCTATCGACAGAAACATAAAAATAGCGGCTAATCCGTACCAGTGATAACGATACGCCCCATTTGATTTGTGTATAGATCGGGCAATCCCAAACAATAGCAATGCACTTGTTGCCAGCAGCAGCGTGGAAAACCATGTTGGGATATTCGATTCACGATTGATGTTGAATGCCAGCGTCACCTGATAGATGAAATACGTCGAGCGTGTGCCCAGTGTCCATTCCAACGCCTTAAGGCTGATGCTGATGAGCGCCAGCGAGATAGCGACAATCATCAACACCACGGTCAATCTGCGGACAGGGATCGTGAATTGCATTATCGCCTAGCGCGGCATAACACATATCGTGGTACGGTCTGGTGTCGCTGCGGGACAGGTGCGGCGGCGACCATCACTCCCACTCTCAACTTCGAAATCCGCCACCCAGAACGCAACGGTAGCATCTAAATCGCGCTGGGTGATAACATCGCATGTATCGGGTGGCTGTGATATATCAGAACCTGTGATCGTCAACAGCAGACATTGATGTGGCGCCAACAGGGTGATGTCGGCAACGATGTCCGGGTTGCGGAATAATCCCGGATCACCAAACACCAGCGGCGACCCGGCAACCGAAATGCCCGGATTGTAGTTATACAGTGTCGTCTGGTTCGTCGGCATCCAGCGGTCATCGGTGTTGTTAATGAAGGCAATCGCACCTGTCGTATAGACCAGATAGACATACGGCGTGACATCGGCATTCGCACCGCCGCCCGCGATGAAGAACTCACACGTTAACGGATTATCTGGCGACACAGCCGCATCACATACCGCCCGTTCCACGCCATTTTCGACCACATTGAAGCGCGCTACCCCATTGACCTGTGTCCAGAAATGTTCGGCTGTGTTGACTGTCGAGAACCAGCCCTGAATGAATTGACAGCCTTCGACATCTTTGGGGCCATTCCGTCCCACTGACCAGACCTGCAAACACTGCCCCTCTCGCAGCACATTCGACCAGCGCGACGCAGCCATCGACGCCGTTGTGCCCTCGACACCATTAAAAATCAGGCCGGGAATGTCCAACGGAATATCTGATAAATTCATCATCGTCAGGTCATTGTCATCATAAATAAGGCGAATGTTGGGCGAACGATACACCGTC
Organism: uncultured Anaerolineaceae bacterium; assembly: GCA_964614375.1. Classification (GTDB taxonomy): domain Bacteria; phylum Chloroflexota; class Anaerolineae; order Aggregatilineales; family Phototrophicaceae; genus CAZTLI01. The sequence goes on along the minus strand of CAZTLI010000049.1, from coordinate 9,199 downwards.
ACATCCACCGACGCACCATACGTAACACTGCTGCCCGCTGCAACGGACTGACTGCCAACCGTATTTTGGGGCACACCACTATCCGCCGTCCAGCCAACAGCCGTCTGCACACCGAGTCGCAATCCAGCGCGATTGAGTGCAGCCGCGGCCTGTGGCACATTGAGACCCGCAACATCAGGGACAATGACATTTTCCTGTGCCAGTGTAATGAGCGGGATAGTGAGCAAAAGGACAGCAATACCTAAAGAAATATTCCGCAGCATGAGACGACTACTCCTGACTATGGTGTGTGGTATCAGTTTAGCATGAAGCCCTTGAAACTGCCGCATGAATATCATCCTATTGAGACCACAGCCACTGACGCAGATTCTGTGTTTCGGGCTATACTTGACCCGGAACAGGGAATGAGGAGGCCTCATGAGGCAAAGACGAGTGTTTGTCACGCGGGCCGTGCCACAGGCAGCGCTGGATAGGCTGCGCGAGGCGTGCGCTGTGAGCGTGTGGGAGGGGGAATTACCGCCGGAACGCGCCGCACTATTGCGGCATCTGGCAGCATGTGATGGTCTGTTCTGCATGTTGACAGAGCGTATTGACACCGACGCACTGGACGCTGCGCCCCATCTGCGTGTGGTCAGCAATATGGCGGTGGGTTATGACAATATCGACGTGGCGGCCTGTACCGCGCGCGGGATTCCCGTTGGCAATACACCCGGTGTCCTGACCGAAACCAGTGCGGATATGGCCTTTGCCCTGTTGATGGCGGCGGCACGGCGTCTGCCCGAAGGCGAACGTTATATCAAAGGCGGTCACTGGCAAACCTGGTCACCCACCCTACTCATGGGTCAGGATGTCTATGGCGCGACGTTAGGTATTGTTGGATTAGGGCGGATTGGTCAGGCGGTGGCACGGCGCGCGCGCGGCTTCAATATGCGAATTCTCTATCACGGCGGGTCGGATACCACAGCAGCGGCTGAACTCGGCGCGGAAGCCGTCTCATTAGAAACCCTGCTGCGCGAGAGCGATTTCGTCAGCCTGCACGCGCCCCTGAACGGTGCTACCTACCATCTCATCAGCAGCGATGAACTGGCGCTCATGAAACCGACCGCGATTCTGGTCAATACGGCGCGCGGCGGCGTGGTCAATCCACAGGCGCTCTTTGAAGCGTTGAAGAATGGCGTCATCGGCGGCGCGGCACTCGATGTCACCGAACCCGAACCCATTGCCAGCGATGACCCTCTGCTGACACTCGATAACTGTCTGATTGTGCCCCATATCGCCAGTTCGAGCGTGGCGACACGCACCAAAATGGCGACGATGGCGGCGACCAACCTGCTGGCGGGTCTTCACGGTGATCGCCTACCACACTGCGTCAATCCAGAGGTCTATGGGTGATTATTCCCCGCGTTTACGCTTGGGCTTGAATGCACCCGTGATCATCGCCTCGTCGAAGTAATCGCTGACTTTGCCCTCTGCCGCGTATTGATACACTGCTGCTTGATAAATGCTGGACAATGCCGACCCCACCAGACTAATCACAGCAATAATCAGCACCACAGCGATGATGCCAATAATGGGCGAAATCAAAATCAGCGGCACTCCAATCACAATGATGACGCCCAATGAGACGAGGAAGATAATGCCACCAATAGAAAATTCTCCGGCGATTTGTTCGCCCCATGTCTCTTTCAACAATCCGGTGCTGCGTTTGACCGCTTCAATCGGCCCAAGATTTTCTACCACCAGCACGGGCACAACCATATATGTCGCCATACCCCATGCGATACCCACAATGCCAGCGGCAATTTTAGCGAGCAGATTGTCGCTGTTCTGGATAGCCCGCAGAATCATACCCACTGTTGCAGAAATCGCGGCATAGCCTAGAATTGGCCCAATACGCTCTGACGCGACACGAAAGCCATCACTCACGGTTGGGTCGCCACCATCCAGCCGAATCATCGCCGCGCCCACCAGCGCCACATTCGAGAAGATGATAACGGTGTATGTGACGAAGTAAAATAGAAATGCGATGATGACGCCGATAATTTCGCCGCCCGATACACCCCGCGCTTGTGAGCTGCTCGCCAGCGAATCCGCCAGCCCGGACGCAAAAATCGGTATAGCGACTAAAATGGTGATGATAATGATACCAATGGTCGATAGCAGCGGAAAAACTAATAGTTCTCTATCAGATTTCAACACCTGCCAACTGGCTTTCACCATTTCCCAGCTACGAGATAAGGTGCGAAACATACTTATTTTCCTTCAATAGACTTGTTTACAGTCAATACATCTGTTACAACACTGCCGACAGATAAAGGTTATTACATCATGCCCCAAAACGCCGTACCCCACACACAATCGTTCCCACACTTCCCTGTGCAATTGGGTCTATTCTGGCTGTTGATGTCGTTCATGATCGTCGGCGCGCAGGGTCAGACGCAGTGCCGCGTCGTCGATAACATTAACTACCCGATTGATACGGGTGTGTTTCAGTTGATGCAGGATTATGGCGTTGCCAGTCCACGCCATCAGGGGCGCTTTCATACCGGTGAAGACTGGTACGGCGGACGCAGCGTGAGCTTCGGGCAGCCGGTACGCGCGGCAGCAGCAGGACGTGTCACCTATAGTTCGGCCCTGGGCTGGGGACGAGATGGCGGTGTGGTCATCATCGAACACACATTCCCTGATGGCACAACGGCCTATACGCAGTACGGGCACATGGCAGAAACGACGACAGTCACATTTCCTGAGCGTTTCTCATGCGTTGAAGCCGGAGATGTCGTTGGCACGGTGGGCGATGTGCGCCCTGCGCCGCATCTACACTTTGAGGTGCGCGTAGCCAATCCCGACACACCCGGTCCCGGTTACAGTCGCGAAGTTCCCTTTGCTGAAGGTTGGCGCAGCCCGGAACGCTTCGTCACCAACTGGCAAGCGTGGCTGCATCCAGCCCATCGCTGGCATGTCGAACAGGGTGACGCGCAAGGGCCGATTGTGCCGCCGCTGGTCTTGAACGACAACAGCAGCTTATACGTCGAGGGGCGGACAGTGCGCCGCGCGACCAACGACGGACGGGTCTTATGGCGCGTGGGGCTGGAACGGCGTCCGGTGAGTATCACGGGGTTTCAGGGCGCGCCACTGATTACTTACGCCGATGGCACAATGCAGACGATTTCGCCCGAAGGCGCGCCGATAGATACATGGCGGGTGGATTTCTCGCCAGACCGCGCGCCGCTGGCTGTCGGCAATTTGCTGATTTTTCACACGTCGGATGGCGCACTGGTCGCAATTGACAGTACACGGCGGGCAATTGCATGGCGTTTGGATGGCGTGCCAGATTTTGTGCGGGCGCACGTCGCGGGTGATGCGGAAACGTTCACAATCGGCCTGATTACTGCCGAAGATGATATTCTGACCGTTTCCCGCGCGAATGGCATCGTCTATCAGGGGCGATTGCGGGATGTGGGCAGTTTCGCTACCGCACCAGATGGGGCATTGATGGCGTATACACGCAGCGGTTTGTGGCGGATTGATTCAAGTGGTATATGGTCACCCGCAATGGACGATGTTCCCTCTGGCAATGGCAGCAGCGCGATTGTGGCAACAGCAGAGGGGCGCACCTATCTCTTTGATGGGACGACCCTACATGCCTATCTGAATAATCAATTGCTCTGGGCGATTCCCATCGCGGGTATTTCCGGCCTCACAGCACTCAATCAGTATGGGTCAATCCTCTTGCTGACGAGTACGCATGGACATATCATCACTGTGAATGACGCAGGCCGTTACTGCGGGCAGATGCGTATTTATGGCGATAATACGACGCGAGTATGGCACAATCTGGGCAGCGATGGCATCTTGCGGGTGTCTATCGGCGCGCAGGTGATAGGATTGGATTGGAATCAATTCATCGGCGCGTGTGGAGGATAAAAAATGAGCGTCCCTGTGGACGCCCATTGTAGCTTCTAAGCGGCTGCTTCTAATTCTGAGGTGCAGTTGGGACAGCGCGTGGCTTTAATCGCAATCTTGCTGAAGCAGTACGGGCAATCTTTTTCTGTGGGTTCTTCGACGGCTTCTGCTGCTGGTTTTTCACTCAAGCGATTGATCCAGCGGACTATCATGAAGACGGCGAAGGCGACAATCAAGAAGTTAATGACGGCGTTGATGAAAAGCCCATAATTTAAGGTTGGTGCGCCGGCTTCTTGCGCTGCGGCTAGTGACGCATAATTCCCACCTGATAGGTCAATGAACAGGTTAGAAAAATCGACCTGCCCTAACAACAATCCAATCGGGGGCATAATCACGTCGTTGACTAACGAATTCACGATTTGACCGAAGGCCGCGCCGATGATGACACCCACAGCAAGGTCAACCACATTCCCACGCATCGCAAATTTCTTAAATTCATCCCACATAATTAAATGCTCCTTTGATAGCTAATTCACCTATCAGTTCTATCGGTAAGGGTCACAAATTGAGTATTTTAGCTGCTGCACGCAAAGCGGTTTTGTGCCTAAAAACAAAACACCCTTCGCACGAAATTCATGTCAAAGGGACTATAACACAGTTATGTATGTTGCGGTACATTAAGAGGTCAAACGGAAAGGGTTAGTTCACACTCAAACGTTCACTATATCCACAGCATTTACAGGTGACTTTTTTCGATGTGCCCCGCTGCAAGCGGACATCACGCTCATAGGTACAGCGATTACAATGCCAGAAGATAGTCACAACCTGGTTGATAAAGGGCGCTGCAAGGGCCATTATCATGGGTGAGTCCCCTGTTCTAGTCAACGGTGTATGCAGTCTCTTAAGAGAAATATCCAGAAGACTGCATACCCTTACTTTACTCACAAACAGGGGTGGATTTGAATAGTACGATACGACTATTTTGTTAGAAAGTGGTTGTGACGGCGGTAAAACAGCCGGATTTTGCCCGGTTCGGCCTGTGTCAAGGCGGCAGCCAATAACCTTAGCCCTACCCCTATCATCAGCACTAGCGACAGGTGCGTCCCATTTTCGGCGAGGCGGCTGCCAATAATCGGGCCAATGAACATCGCCAACGACGCAAGCTGCATATAGGCCGTGGTATGACCGGGCACATCTTCAGGCGAGGTCGATTCACTGAACAGCGTGAATAAGCTAATCCCTGCGGCTGTCCACGACGCGCCTGTCAAAGCGGCGGCAAGAATGGTAATTGGCAGGGCTTGAGCCGTAGCAACAATAAACGCCGCAACCGCCGTGCCCATCATCGACAGGGTAATCACGCGACGATTACCCAGCCGCCCAACAATACGCCCCATACACGCAGCAGCTAATCCACCAGCGACCAGTTCAGCGATGCCAAACAGCGCCATAAAACCTTCAGTCGCCCCTAAACCTTCAACCATGTGCAGCGGAATCAGCGGCAGTATCGAGAAAAAGGCCAGATGGATCGTAACGGACACAAAAGCAATCCGTATAAACGATGCCGAACGCCAGGGGCTTGTGCCTTTTTTAGCATCCGGCAGCACAATCGTCTGGGGAATATTCAGCGCACGAACGCGGTTGACATGCCACAGACTAATCAAGGTGGCAAAGAAGGCAAATGCGAACATCGCCTGATAGTTAAACGGAAACGGCGCTTGCTCCAACCAGAAGCCAAACGCCAACGCGCCCACCGCAATCGTGAGATTCATCGCCAGCGCGCGATTGCTCAACAGCGATGTCATGCGCTTTTCAGACACGGACGTTCGCATCAGAATCAGGAAAATCACCGAACTGACACCCTGTGGAATGGCGGGGATAGCCAGCGACAATATCAGCCACACCGGTTGCCATTCAATGGGCAGAAATGGCGCGAACGCAGGCAGCAAAAAGCTGAAGCGAAAGCCCAGAGATGGCAAAAATACACCGCGTGTCGGGTCATTGTTATAGCGCCGCAGCCACCACAGCCCGAATGTCGAGGAAATCATGAGCACTATCGCGGGCAGTGATGCCAGCCAGCCTAAATCCGCTGCTGTCGCGCCCAAACGAATGGCATACACGGACAAGAATCGGGTCGAGGCCGCCAGTGCGACCCCAAACCATGCAATATCCAATACGAGATGACGAAAGTTGGTTTCTTCAGGGCTGTGCGCCGCTGTGATAGACTTCAAAGTAGACCTGCCATGATTGCGAAAATGATAAACCCATGAAGCCTATCATACGCCCGAATCGCTAAAAAAGTATAGAGATTTTTCATCAGATTCAGACCAATTTAACCACCGATTCACCTCCGCCAGATTGACGCAAAATCGCGCTCGATTTGCGAGGCCATAACTGTCAAATTTAGTGCCGCTTAATCGTCAAATAAACCCATTGCGCGCGCCAGCGACGCAGCACCATAATAAGCATTCCGACGCCGCCGAGATGACTATCATGCAGAAACCGGCGCAGTCAAAACAGCCCACAACCTGGGGGATGCGAAATGATGAGACCGTTTCAAGCAAAAAAAGAGGATGGCGAGGTTCCCATCCCCTTGAATCACTTTTAGTTAATGTCGATTACTGTCCAACGCCATATAACTGGACTGTTCCACCAGCGGTGACAATAGCGAATGCCGTCCCATCAGCACTAAACGTCATATCGACTACATCCGCCGCAATGGTCGCAAACGAACCCGGCTGCGCGTCGGTATAGAAATTCACCAGTTCTGTACCTGTAGGCGACCCGGACGATACACCCGCCACAGCGTAGAGGACTGCCCCATCCGTGCTGACTACCGGACTAAAGGCCACATCCCCAACCAGATATTCAAATGAGAAGAAACCCGATTCGGCAGCGGTTACGGCATCGACCTGACTCGCTGCCCCGTCATTGGCAAACACGAACACAGATAATCCGTTATCCATCCAGTCCGGGTGTGTTGATGTAATGAACATCGCGGCAGGGTCTGTCGTAATCGCCTGCAAATGGACAAGTTCACCTGTTTCGACACTGTATGCCCACAGGCCACTGCTGCTGATAGCGGCAAAATATGCGCCGTCACTGGTGAATGCAACATCCTGCAAGGGTGACGGGAAACTGTAGTTCAACACGATTGCAGCGGTACCCGCCGCCATATCCAGCGTATCGAAGTCCCACAGTTTAAGTGTCCAGTCGGTGGTGTTTTCAAAACGCCCGCTGACAGACAGGAGTACGTTTCGTGACGGGTGGAATGCCAGCGCACTGATTGGCGCAGTGTGTTCTTGCGGCAAAAATGCGATTCGACCCGATTCAAAATCCACCACCTGAATCGCCCCATCGACATATCCGATTGCCAGATACCGACCATCGAAGCTAAACGCCAGCGCATCGCCACGAAATTGTGTGGCATCGACTACTGTGCTCGTCGGCTGATAGTTGAGGGCGGCATTTTCTTGAATCGGGTTATTCTCCAACGCGGGATAAGTCAAAATCTGGACACCCGTAGTCGTGAACACAGCGAACTGTGTGCCATCGGGCGACCAAACAATTGACCGGGCATCGTCTAGCGGCAGGGTTTGCACCAGCCCCAGTGCATTGACGTTCTGCGTGGTGATGGGCGGGCCAAATGAACCGCTTGCAGCGGGCGGTGGTTGCGGTTGCGGTTGAGCGGTAGTCGTGGGTTGTGCCGCTGTGCCATCACGCCGGAATGGTTCGAGGTAGTATTCGCGGGTTGACCCACTGGATTCGACCGTCCAGGCGACGATTCCGCCATAGTCCACACGCCACCAGACAAAACCCTCATTACAGGCAGGCCCCGCCAGAATTGCATTAAAGCCTGTGCCCGGCTGTGCTTCGCCAACGATTTCGGCGAGGGTTGTGGGTTCGGCGCGCAAACGGTTGGGCACACCACCCTGCTGCACCGTCGCGGTCGGGTCACCGAGTTGAATACGCGGTGGCATATATCCCGCCCAATCTGGTGGACATGGATACTGCACTGTCGCACCGGAACTAACCGAAGCATCCAGAATCGGCAAATTGAAGCATTCGCCCTGCACCTGCGATACGGTATTGGATACCCATCCTTCTTCGATGAGATACCAGCTACTATCGGCAGTCATGCCATAAACCCGATACGTCCTATTCTCGAAAATTTCTGTCACGACTACCCCTTCTAGCGATGGCGCAGTACGCACGTTGGAAAATGCGCCAATGGTCGTTAGTAAACAGGTGTTGGGTGGCAATGTGGCGGTGGGTTGTGGTGTGCCGGGCGCGGCAGTCGGTGCAGGTGTGCCCCCTGCCATGCTGGGGAATTTGCGGTCACAAAGCTGTGTGATTTGTCCATCAGCAGAAACATGAACGACATATTCAACCGTGTCATAAACCAGCCACACTTTATAGGGCGTGACAGGCGCGGCTAAGGGTGTGCCGACAGCTATGGGGCAACCCAATGCGGTATCGCTGGCTTGCGGCAAAATTTGATGCCGCCAACCTGTTGGTCTGCCGAGTGTGGGCAGGTCGGCATTGGCAGCCGCTATTGCCGCTTCCACGATATGCACGGGTGTGTCCTGCGCCTGTACAACTGCTGGAATAAGCATTGTTATCAACAAGATTAGAACAAGGAAATTCAGCAATAATCGCATTTTGGTATCTCCGTATTATTGGCACGGACCAGTACACACTGATTGTAGTCTTAGCAGTATTGGTAAGGCAACTCCCCCACTTTTTAGGGGGTGGTCTTAATGTCAATCTAATACTTTTTCTGCTATAATTAGAATATATGTTCCATACAAAGTTGTTGAATGAGGTGCATATCCTATGAAACCCAAACACATCAAACAACTCCAAACCCGCAGCCGCAAATTGAAGGCGCGCTACCTTAGAAATGGTGTCATCGCTGTCGAAAGCCAGACAAATGACAACGTGAGCCACATCGTCACCTATCAATTCGCGCCCGATGGAACAGTCCATGCCACATGCACCTGTGAATGGGCAGAACACAATGGCACGGCCTGTGCTCATGTGATGGCAGCGTTAGAACATCTAGCGGCGATTAAACATCGCTCCTTGAGCTATTGGGAAAATCGTGAAGCGGCTGAACGCCAGAAGCAGCGTATCTTCCGGCTCGTTGGCACCGAGCATTCACGCGAGGATGATATCATCTGGATTACGAGTCGCGCGGGTTGAGATTAATCGGGGGACGGGATGGGAAAGAGGCTGAAAATCAGGGTGACATAATGGGATACTTGTTCAATCAGATTGTGGCGGGCTGTCTCAT
>CAZTLI010000048.1:0-19196 GCA_964614375.1 uncultured Anaerolineaceae bacterium | reverse complement strand
CTCATGCGGTATCTACGTGTTGCGACATCACCTTATGGAACTCAGTGTTAGCTTCTTGGAAAATTTTCATTGTCCAGATTGATATTAATTTCAATCCAATAAGTTTTGCAAAGAAACCCCGTTAATACCGATAAAATGCCGCGCCTGCGGTGGCTTCACAGATGTAAATCTGCGGCGTATGGTGTGTCGCCGCCTGATAGTCCCGCGCGACGGTCTCGACAAATGCAGTGACCCCATCCGCCCGCACCAGAGCCACGGCGCATCCACCAAAGCCGCCGCCGGTCATCCGCGCCCCATAACAGGCCGAATGCCCTTGCGCGCATTCGACTATCGCATTGAGGGCATCGCTGGAAACTTCAAAATCGTCGCGCAGGCTGCTGTGGCTGGCATTCATCAAGGCGCCCATCGCCACTGCATCGCCTTCGCGCATGACCTGTCGTGCGTGTTCGGTGCGGTCATTTTCGCCGATGACATGGCGCGCCCGTTTGCGGGTCAGGGCGTCTAGGGCGCTGGAACGCGCTTCAAAATCGCCCATCGTCACATCGCGCAAAGCCGGCACACCAAACCAGCGCGCCGCCGCTTCGCATTGTGCCCGCCGTTCGTTATAGGCCGAATCGACCAGACCGCGCCGTGTGCCCGTATCAAGGACGACGACGGCTGTGCCATCGGGTATCGGTGCAGGATAGGTATCCAGCGAACGACAGTCGATCAGGAGCGCGTGACCCGCTTCGCCCGCCGCCGAAATCATCTGATCCATGATGCCGCAGTTCATGCCGACCCATTGATTTTCGGCCTTTTGCGCCAGTTTTGCCATCTGTGCCGGCTGCCATTCAAGGCCCGATACCGCTGCAAAGGCCGCCGCCGTCGCCAATTCGAGCGCCGCTGAGGATGACAAGCCCGCGCCAATCGGCACATCGCCCTGCATGACACCCTCCCAGCCTGTGAGACGATACCCCGCACCTTGTAATGCCCACGCTGTGCCTTTGACATATTCCGCCGGACTGGCCTCGGCTTTTTGCATCGCATCCAATGCGAAGGCAAAGGTGTCATCAAAATCGAGCGACAACACGCGCACCTGCCCGTCGGCACGCGGACGAATCGCCATCCACACGGCGCGGTCTATCGCCATCGGCAGGACAAAGCCATCGTTATAATCGGTATGGTCGCCGATCAAATTGACCCGTCCCGGCGCGCGGACGATAAACGCAGGTTTTGCGCCATAGTGTTGTTCAAATGTTGCAATAACGGTCTCTCGCAGCGTCATGTGGCAGCCTGTGTGGTGGATAAAACATTATGCGTCTAAATAATGGGTCTCGGATAGCGCACGCAAACGGTCAGCGGCCTGTTCGGGTGTGATGTCGCGCTGGGCTTCCGCCAGCATTTCATAACCGACCATGAACTTTTTGACGGTCGCCGAGCGCAGCAGCGGCGGATAGAAGTGCGCGTGTAACTGCCAGAATGGATTATTGCCCCCATTAAACGGCGCGCCATGCCAACCCATACTGTATGGGAACGACACCTCGAATAGATTATCGTATTTTGTCAGATGCCGCTTGAGGATGTCCGCCAGCGACGCGCGTTCAGCAGATGTCAAATCGGGCAGGCGTTGGATAGGGCGTTTTGGCAGCAGCAGCGTCTCGAAAGGCCACACCGCCCAATAAGGCACGATGACCAGCCAATGGTCATTCTGGACGACGATACGCTCACCCTTTTCCAGTTCCAACTGGACATAATCGACCAGCAGCGGGCGTCCATATGCGTCCAGATAGGCGCGCTGATGGTGATGTTCTTTGTGTGGCTCATTGGGTAAGGTGTCGCCCGCCCAGATTTGCCCGTGTGGGTGTGGATTCGAGCAGCCCATGATTTCGCCTTTATTCTCGAATACCTGTACCCACTGATACTGCCGACCCAAATCCGCCGCTTGTTTTGCCCACACATCGACCACTGTCCGAATATCCTCGACAGCCATCTGTGGCAGTGTCAGGTCGTGACGGGGCGAAAAACAGATGACGCGCGACGTGCCGCGCACACTCTCGGCTCGCAAGAGTGGATGCTCTGGCGGGGGTGATTCAGGCACATCGGGCAGCAGTGCGGCGAAATCGTTGGTGAAGACGAACGTGGTGTCGTAGGTTGGGTTGGTCACGCCGCCCGCCCGCGCATTGCCCGGACACAGATAACAGGTCGGGTCATAGTGCGGGCGCGCGTCGGCAGGCGGGCGTTCCTGTCTGCCTTGCCAGGGGCGTTTTGTCCGGTGCGGCGACACCAGCACATACTCACCCGTCAGGGGATTATAACGTCGGTGGGGATGGTCGATAGGGTTGAAGGTCATGACCGGTCATTTTCGTGGTGTACACCATGCCAACAAATCAAAAAGCAGATTCCCATAACAGTCCCGGAAATCTGCCCCGATAGTACCATATTTGCGAGGATTCGTGCAGCAAAAGCAGGCGACGATGATGAGTCAAAAAAAGCGGTGACAGCATTTCAGCTTAAATAATGAAGCACTCGCCAGCAGCAACCTTTTGCTGACAAGCTGAACGGCTGACCCGCTATCGATATTTACCCGGTTTCGGCGCGGTCGCTTGTGGGCGTTTGCGGGGTGTCGTGCGTGTTTTGCGTGGCGTGCAGCTTCTCGACCTGCTGTTCAGCGAGGGTGCGGGCTTCTTCCAGCGTTTTGGCATAAATCCAGTTGGTGTTTTGCAGAATATCCGGGAACGACTTTCGCAGCACCTCAATCATCGCTTTCACAATCAACTGAGCATCGAGAAACACCGAAATCCCCGAATTATTGTGCGACATCGACATCCGAATGACATTACGGATATGCACCAGCGCCCCCGCAGGCATGAATTTACTGTCGCGCATGTCGATGATGGAGACACATGGTTTGTCCACCGTATCCATGAGCGTATTGGCATCGCGGATGGTGTTATAGAATTCTTCCCACGTCCAACTGCCCGAATAGATAAACCGCACGATAGTTTTTTCAGCATTGTCCCAATCAACCGATATGCCCATAATGTTTTCCTTAATCTTCTAGTGTTAAGAATAGTATAACTAAGAATAGAGGAATTAATGGTTAGAAACTGTTTCAGGGGATAGGATATGGAGAAATTTACGCTTTGTGGACATCACGAAATTGTAATTATCGCATGGTATCCAAGCGCTATTTGGCAATCGGCGCGCTGTCGGACGCGACAAACGGCACACAATCATTATCCGGTAATACGAAAATCGGCGTTTCAGTTGCCATGTGTGTATGCGGGTATGGCAGGGTCGTATCAGAATTTTATTAAATCCGTCGAAATTTACGATTTCGTAATCAACTGTAATAGTGAACTTTTGTAACTTATGCTATAATTTTCGACATAATCACTGTAATAAATAGTTATAAACACGGTTTCATTCATTCCAGAACATCAACAATTGATAGCCTATCCCTGCCTTCAACCCCTTCCGGTTGAAGGCAATTGGATAGTTCCTACCCATCGCCATACCCGGCGAACCGGGTGGAAATTGTCCCTATAGCGAGTAAGGAGATACTGCGTGGAATTGAGTATATTGAACCTGCTGCTCATCTTGCTTTCGGCATGGATAGCCGGGTCACTGGTTGCGCGTCTGGGTTATCCGGCGATATTTGGCGAATTACTGGTGGGTATTCTGCTGGGGCCGGCGCTGCTGGGTATCTTGCACGAGAGCGAGGCACTCTCGGTACTGGCAGAAGTTGGTGTGCTGTTGATGATGTTGTATATCGGTATGGAGATTGACCCACAGGAGTTGTTTAAAGCCTCGTGGGGCGGGTTCTTAGCGGCTATCGGCGGGTTTATAACGCCATTTGCGCTGGCCTATATCGTGATTGTCGTGTTGTTTAATGGCACGACGATGGCGGGGTTATTTGTGGGGATTGCGGCGGGAGTCACCTCGCTAGCGACCAAATCGCGCATTTTATCCGATCTCAAACTGCTCGATACGCGCATTGCCCATGTGATGATGGCGGGGGCGCTCATTGCCGATTCGCTTTCGCTGATCATCTTCGCGGCGGTCATCAGTGTGGCGGATATTGGCACGCTGGAGCCTGGGCGGGTGCTGGTCGTCGGGGTAGAGGTCGGCATCTTCTTTGTTGTCACGATCTTTATGGGATTGAAGGTATTCCCCATCGTCTGGCGCAGATTATCCCAACTCGGTTTCGCTAATCGCACATTTCACGCCACGTTCTTGCTGCTCATCACCCTGTTATTCGCTGAACTTGCCGAAATTGCCGGTCTCCATGCCATTCTGGGCGCGTTTCTGGCTGGCCTGTTCATTCGGGAAGGTGTGGGCGTAGAGCGCCGTCTGGCAGGCGAGTTAACCGAACTGGTTCGTGATGTCTCTATCGGCTTTTTAGCCCCTATCTTTTTTGTAACGGCGGGTTTTCAGGTCACGCTCGACGTATTTACGACAGCACTGCCCCTCCTTATCACCGTCATTATTATGGCGACGATTGGCAAAATAGTGGGCACAACGGTGTTTTATGTCTTCAGCGGCAACGGCTGGCGCGAAGGCCTCACCATTGGCGCGGGCATGAACGGGCGCGGCGCGGTTGAGATTATTATTGCCGAGATTGCCCTCACCGCTGGCGTGATTACGCAGGAGATTTTTTCGGTACTGGTGTTCATGGCGATTTTCACGACAGCTACCGTTCCCGTCTTCCTGAAGTGGGGGACAGATTGGCTGCGACGGCGTGGCGAGCTGGTACGCACCAGTGATAAGCGTACCGGGCTGCTCATTGTTGGCGCCGGGGCAGCCGCGCGCGCTATCGCCAGCGAACTGGCGAAAACACGACCCGTCTGGCTGATCGACAACAACATTGACCGCTGTAAACAGGCGGAGGCCCTTGGCCTGACCGCTATCTATGGCGATACATTGGACGAAGAGGATCTACAAAAGGCCCAGATAGCCCAGGCGCGCTGGTTCCTGGCATTGACTGCCAATACGGAAATCAATCTGCTGGCGGCACAACTGGCGCGGAATGTGTTTGATGTGCCGGAAGTCTATGTCCGGTTGACCCGTACCGAGAAGGGGTCGCTGCGTAATCTGGTGGCAGAAATTGGCGCGACACCCGTTTACGACGAAGCGGTCAACATGACCTTATGGGATACCCGCTTAGCCCAATCCACCGGAACACAGCGGGTAGAAATGTCCATCGACACCACGACCACCAGCGACGCATTTTTGGCCCGGTTGCAGCAAAACCCGCCGCTGCCGCTGCCCATCGCCGTTTCGCAAAACGGGCGGGTTAGCCCCTTTGTGGCGGTGCAAACGCTGGCAGCAGGCGACACTGTGATCCTGATTCAATTGGATTCGTTGGAGTGATCGCCGACCAGCTTTCATTTCGTCCGTGTTCTGGGGAGAATGATTGAGGAATATCGTGTATCTAGCAATATTACTCGTTGTGTTGTTCTGGATAGCCGAACTTGCCACCCAGCATCATTTCTTTAAATTGATGGGGATGTTTTCGGCGACCTATATCGGCCTGTATGTCCTGTGGCTGGGGTTCACGGTACTCCTCGATTTCAATAATCGCGAACAAGCCCTGCCCGATCCAAACCCTCCGTCACTGGTGGCTGAACAATCGGTGCAGGATATTGAAATCCACGTCAATGATGTGCCCAATCGGACAAACGGCAAAACCCATCATCCTGACCCGGACTGAGGGCAAACGGTATGAGCGTGCTGGCCTGTTAGTCGTCTGGCTGCACCGTTCCGAGCCAGACAAATGGCACAAAGTCGCTATTTGGCAAGATAAAAATCATCGTTTCGTCGGCAGCGGCGTCATACTGCCCGATGTATATATTCAGTGGTTCGTCGGGCAGGTCAAAGGTGATGCGATGGATGCGGATATCGCCGATGCGCCACAAATTGCCCGCCATCGGCTGCCCATCGACAATCGCCACCCGTTCGCCGTCGGCAGCAAACAGGTGAAGATAGGGCGTGAACGTGCGCTGCGCTGTCGTTTCGGTGATTGCATCCACCCGCCAATAGGTCGTGACGATGACGTGCTCCCCTTCGACCTCAATCTGACTAGCAACCAGCGTCAGACCCTGTTCGGTGAGGATGGGAGTATTGCCCGCGACTGATTGCCCCGGTTCATAACGGTCTATGTTGATGCGTGACCTGTCCGCCAGTTCGATGACTTCGATGCGTTCTGCCATTTCGGGGATGGGCGGGTCGTCGGCGCGCGGCGCTTGAAATGTGATGACCAGTCCACCACTGGCGGGAATCGTCTGGACACCGACACGCACATCACGGATGACAGGGAACGTATTCAGCGCGAAGCTGTTGAGCGTCCATTCATCGACATCGGCATAGACCACACCACCGGGTGGCAGATAACGATTAATCGCCGCGCCCACCTGTAAACCCACATCCAGCGGCAGCGCGCCCAATTCATGATCACCGGGCAGACGTTCGGTTTCTTGATAGTAACGGGTGCTGTTGACGCCCATTAATAGGGCGAATAATACCCCAAGCAGCGCTAATGCCGTCGCGCCGCGCCGTTTCTGTGGACTGAATATCGCGCCAAAACCCCATGCCGCGAGGACGTAACCAGCGGGCAGTGTCGGCAGCGCATAATAGGGATGCACGGGTTGTCCGGTATACAGCAGCGCAAGCAGCGGCAGGAAAAACCACACCAGCAGCACTCTGGCATCGTCTTTGGGGTCTGGGCCAGCAGATTGCAGTTCTTCGGCCTGTTCGGTTGTCAGACGCGGCTTGAGGAAAAACACAGCGACGGAAAATCCAACCCCCACAAGGATCATCAAGGCCACACCCGTCGTCGCCCATCGACTGTAATCCTGTCGTTGGCGCGAGTCGCGTATCGGCGCTTCTGTGCCGCGCACCACGTCATAGTCGCCGCCAGAGACCAGGCGCACCGCATGACCGATGCTGTCCAATCGCAGACTGGCGGGCGGTGATTCGGCGTTGAACTGCGCCCATTGTGCTTCCACACGGTCACGTTCGTTCAACAGGCCGATACCATAGACCCCCACCATCACGATAAACACCACAGCGCCCGCAGCAGCAGCCTTCCACACCACCCGCTTACGGAAAATCAGCAGCAGGACAATCACAGGCGGAATCGCCAACCATGCGATGAGCGTCGTCAAACACATGATCGCCAGCGCAACCAGTGCGGCGAACGTCCGGCGCGCGGGATTTTTGGCCTCGCCCAACAGCACCGGCCATAACAACCATGCCAGCAGCGCCATAAAAAATGGCAGCAGCGCCGGAGGCCACGCATAACGGCTGTATTCAATCGTCCAGGGATTGACCGCCATCAACCCGGCTGCGACCAATCCCCAGACCGGATTCAACGTAATCGCGGCGGTGCGATAGGTCAGCCAGACCGCAGCGGTATTGAACGCGATGACGACGACATACACCGCCACCAGCGACCCGGTGAGACCCAGTATCGGCACATACAGATACCCGGTCAGCGGGGGATGCGCCAGCGGCAGCCACGTCCATTGACCAACCAGCGGCAGCGCCCCATCGCGCAGGGTGTGCAGCGCCTGCCATACCGGATAGGCATGATCGACATTGTGCTCAATTTGATAGAGATACTGAAAACGCAGCCACGCCCCGACCAGCAAAATGACCGCTAAAACAAGGTTGATTCGTGTTTCGGGTGAGAGTCTGTTCATGGGGGCGCATTATAGCACGCCCGTGCAGGCTGACCGAGTGAAAGTCTGGTGAGAATTACGTCAGGTTGGCTGTCGCTGCTGGTCTCTGGATTGTCCGGCGGAAAATGGGGGTGAGGGGCAGCAGCGATAGCGCGACAAGGGCCAGCGTAATCCGCACACTGAGCAGCGTCGCCACCACACCTGCAATCGGGCCGCCGATGATAATTTCACCCAGCGAGTTGACCTGCCCCACCATCGACAGCACCGTCGCCCGCATATTGGACTGCACATGCTGATTCAACCATGTGTCCATCAACGGCGTAATCATCGTCATCAGCATCCGCGTAATCCAGATTCCCAGCAGCATCAAGATGAAGACTTCGCTCAATGCGAACAGCAGAGTGCTGGCAATCATGCCAATAATCAACCCCATCAAAGCCCGCACGACGGCGTTGTTGTCCGATAGATTGACCCGCCTGCGGACGAATTCCGTTGCCAATAAGGTCACAGGCATGAACACCCCGCTGATAATGCCGAACCAGATAATATCGTCAAAGTCGCCCAGCGACGGCAGGGTAAAATTCTCCAGAATGTGCGCCTGCCACAATTTGCCGAAGGTTTCCCCAAATCCCGCAACAATGAATGTGATTACGAGTATCCACAATACAATTCGATTGGCGCGAACAGATTTGAACCCTGTGCCCAATGTGGCAAACAAATCCCGCCATGATTGGCGCTGTGCTGCGGGGACGGGCTGAAACCCTGTTTCGGGCATGATGAACAGCATCACAATCGCCATCACCAGCAGCGGCACGCCGCCACCGATGACCGTGAGTTGCAGGTTGATGCTGCCCAGTATCATGCTTACGATAATGCCGCCGACAGTCGCCACCATACCGATTTGGGCCGAACGCAAGAAGGCCTGTGCCGCCCGTTCCTGCCCCACTTCGTCCACAATCCACGCCGATAATGCGCCGCTCACGAACGTTGAACCCAGTCCCATAATGCTTAAGCCAATCACCGCAATTGCCAGTGTCGGCAGCAGTCCCGCGACGATGAATCCCGCGCCTAGCAAAAAGTAACCGATGATGACGGATAAGCGACGACTGTAGACATCGGCGACGACGCCTGTCGGAATCTCAAACAGGAAGATGGCGGCTTCATAGGCCACACCCGGCAGCACCAGTTCCAGCGGGTTCGTGCCCACGACACGGATGAGATAGATGGCGAATAACGTATAGCCAATGGCATAACCCAGACGACGGGTGGCGATAATCAGCAGATACAGCCTGTAAGCATCCATGTGCAGTCTCGTTCTGGTGAATAGGGTGGTTCAGGAAGCTGATGACTTTCATGATTATACCCGCACCTATCGCGCGTCCGCCTGACGGCGAGCCAGTGTCGTATTTTTCCAAGACCCTGTTTACGGTTTGAGGCATAATAAACATATCAGATTGACCAGTAAATAAGGATAATCCTCATGCGAAAACTCGTCGTCACGGAATTTGTATCACTTGATGGTGTCATGGAAAATCCGGCCTGGACGTTTAAATATTGGAATGACGAAATCGCCAGCTTTAAAGGCGAAGAGTCCGACTCTAGCGATGCCCTGCTGTTGGGTCGTGTGACCTACGAAGGGTTTGCGGCGGCGTGGCCGCAGAGTGAGGATGAAGGCGCACCCTACTTCAACAGTGTGCGTAAATATGTGGTATCCACGACATTGCACAAAGCGGAATGGAACAACTCCGTGCTGATTAAAGATAACATCGTGGCAGAAATCACCAAACTCAAGCAGCAGGACGGCAAAGACCTGATCGTACATGGCAGTGCCACACTCGTGCAGACCCTCATCACGCACGATTTGGTCGATAGCTATCGTCTGCTGGTCTATCCGGTGGTATTGGGCAAAGGCAAGCGCCTGTTCAAAGACGGCACAACCGCCACCTTGAATCTCGTAAAAACACAGGCGTTTAGCTCTGGTGTGACGGCGCTCATTTATGCGCCAAATCGAGAGTAAGCCCTAATCGAAGCGCGCGTTCGTAGGGCTGCCCGCCGGGTCGCCCTATCTGAATGCAGGCGCTGTTGAAGTCGTCATGGTATTCGCGCGGCAGGCGCTCTTTCGGGTAGAAGCTTGGCTATAACCCTTCCATCAGCCACGCGATGGCTTGATCCCGGCAGGTGAAGGTTTGCACCGGGCCAACGTCGAATGGTATCCTGGTTAAAATCGCATCTGTCCACACCCGATACCCATCGTTGGGGATGAGATAGGCATTGCGTTTGTTGTCCGGTATGATGAGTTCACGCAACACACGATTCTGATTGTGTATCCAATAACGCGATGGCGGGCCGCATGTCACAAAATCATACAGGACACGCAGCGGATCAGGCATCCGACCGTTGAATTTCAAACATTGCTCCGCCCACATCTTTGCGGCGATGGAACCCAGATTGTCAAACTTGAACACCAGTATCGTCGGATTATGCCAATAGACGTGGAATGGATTTTTGCTGAGCATATCAGATTCCCCCTATACAATTATTACTAATTATAACAGTTCGGGGGCGGGACAAGTTGAGTTTTATTGCCAACATCGTAAAAATTGAGCGCTGGCCTGATAAACGTGACGGGAAACAAAACAGACAACCCTGTGGTTGCCTGTTGGAGCGTCATTGTCTTTGTGGGCTGCA
The DNA here is from genome assembly GCA_964614375.1 of uncultured Anaerolineaceae bacterium. Lineage (GTDB taxonomy): Bacteria > Chloroflexota > Anaerolineae > Aggregatilineales > Phototrophicaceae > CAZTLI01. The sequence continues at coordinate 8,847 of CAZTLI010000048.1, read as the reverse complement.
CAGGACTCGAACCTGTAACCTTCTCGACGTCAACGAGACGCTCTGCCAGTTGAGCTAGCGGCCCAATGCTGTCATCATAGCCAATTTTGCGGCGATTTGCAAGGGGCATGGTGGTCGCACCGTTACAACTTTGCCCTGGATACAGCCGTATAGCAAGCAGACGGTGTGCATTTTCACACACTCATGGGGAGTGTTATAATTGGGGATGAGAAACGAGTCGGAGCAAACTCATGCAGATTAATCGTAGTCTGTTGATTAAAATTGGTGTCGCCGCTGCGGTGGTCATCGTGGCGTTCTGGATATTTGGCTTTGTCCTGAACATCGTGCAGGCGCTGGTGCCGGTCGCTATCGTCGGGCTGCTGGCGTTCTTCGGGTATCGCTGGTGGCAGCGGCGCGAGGGCGGGCAAACCCGCGCTGCCAAAACAAGCGTCGAAGCCGAAGAGACCAAAAAATCTAAACCCGAAGCAAAAAATACCGTCGTCATCCCCGATGTGAGTGAAGTATCCGCCAAAGACGCCGACGAAGTGCAAGCCGCCGAAGCCGCCGTGCATCGTCTGGCAGAAATGGAACAGGACATGGCGCGCAAGAAAGCCGAAGAATCCGACAAAATTCTGGCGCAGCTCGAAGAGCGCAAAAAACGGCTGGGCATGTAGCCAGCAGCAAACAGCACTTCAGCCCAAAATGTCAATATTCCCCGCGAACTCGCCTGAAGGCCGTCCTCATTAGGCAAAAGCCGTCGCCCGGTGTACAATCCTACCCTGTTAATTGGGAGGGTCTGGAGGGAGACGTTAGCATGAATCCGATTATCGTCGTTGTCATTCTGGTTGTCGTTGGTGGCGGCCTCTTTATCGCTAGCGGAATGCGGGCGGTCAATCGACTGCCGGATAATCATCCAGCGGCATTCTTGCAGAAGGGGCGTGCGCCATCGACAAAGACGCTGGTCGTGTGTGCGGGTGACAGCATCACCCATGCAACAGTCAGCGGCGATTATGTGGCAATGCTGCGTGAGCGTTTTGGCGGTCAGGGCTGTGAATTTGTCAACGCTGGACTCAACGGACATCTGGCCTATAATCTGCTGCAAAGGCTGGACGACATCATCGCCTGCAAGCCAGATGTGGTGACGATTCTCATCGGCACAAACGATGTCAACGCCACCTATAACGACGCCCGCGCCAAAACCTACATCCGCGATTTTAAGCTGCCGCAGACACCGACACAGGACTGGTATCGTGAAAATCTCGACACCATCCTCACCCGCCTGAAAAACGAAACATCCGCTAAACTTGCTATCCTGTCGCTGCCTGTTTTGGGCGAAGATCGCGACAGCGCCATCAACCAGCGCATTATCGCGTATAACGGCGTGATCCAGGAGCTGGCGGACAAACACGGCGCGGCCTATCTGCCGCTGCACGAACGGTTGACGGCGATGCTGGACGACAAAAAGCGTCAGCCGCGCCTTCGTTACGACGGCAGACTATGGCTGGTCTATATGGCAACGGTACGCCGCTATGCGCTGGGGCAAAGCTGGGATACTGTTTCTGAGCGCAATGGTTTTTATGTTTTGACTGACCATATCCACCTGAATGACCGAAGCGCGCAGGTCATCGTCGAACTGGTTGGCGAGGTGCTGGCAGAGGCGGTGTCGCAAGAGGCCATCGTCGCCTGATAGGATTTTCATCGGATATGAACAGGCCGGTTGTCATCCCCATCGGAGCGCAATCACAGCTATACTGAAGGTGAAAATAGAGCGAGAGGTCGCATGAGATGTGGCTCATGATATTGTTTTTCCTGGGATTGATTGTGCCGATTGCGCTGTTTACATGGTGGATGAAGCGCACCACCGGTTATGATGTGCGCGACGTTGAGGGCGATAGGATAGGCCGCTATATGGGCAGGTATCACTGGAAGCGATTGACCGAATACACTTCCGGCGAGGCCGAAAAAGCCCGCGCCGAACGTCCGCAAACGGTCATGATTGACCCTTCCCGTTTGCGCGATGGGACAGATGAGGTCGATGGGGAAGTCGCCTACTACGAAGTGGTGGAGGCTGTGCAGGAACGGTAGCCGCCTAAGCGTACCTGAGAACCTGACACTTTTGTGCAATTTGCCGTTACCAGCGCCAGACGCTGGCGGTACACGACACCGCTATCATCTGGCTGCCACAGTGCCACGCCCACTGAAGTGGGCAATTTTTGTCGTGTCAAAATATACACATTGTGGCTGTTTTGTCATCTTCAGATGACGTGTCTTTCGGGCAGCCGCACGTTTTAACGTGTGGCGGGGTGTATTTCAAGTTGGTGGCAGATGTCGTGCGAGACTGGTTATTTGTCGAGGTCTTGCTGAAAGGACGCTGAAGCGCCCTAAATATAGTCCCCTTCTAGGGGGCTTCCAGTTTTTTGTAGCCGAATGCTTTAGCTTTCGGCGTGGTGAATAGCCATGTTGCCCCTAAAGTGAAATGCACCCGTGTGGCGGGACAATCTGAAGCCATTCTGACAACGCGACTGCCCATTGTTGCTTGACTCATTTTCGTTACCTATGTTACACTGTCGCACGGAATTGGTGTTTTACCCCACACAGGAGGCGTTAAATGTCACAATTCGCCATCATGCTTACCCACAAAGCAAGCGATGATGCGTTCCGCATGGATGCGCCACCTGCTGTCTGATTGCGATTCTTTCACATAATTTGATTCGCTGACAATTTAGCAGCCACAGCGCATCCAGCGACCCACGCTGAGGTGATTCTGCGCGCCATTGTGTTCGCAGACCCCCGGCAGGGAGGATGCGGTTGTGGCTGTTGTGATTCTGGCGGATGTTCCGCCACCAGCCACTTGCCAACACGCGCGATGTGGCTTTTTGTTATCCAGACCATTTGCCCGTTTACAAAACGCCACTCGCCCTACCAGAAAGGAAAAATGCGATGCAAGTCACTATAAACCATGAACGTAAACCGATTATCCGACAGCACCATTCATACGAACCGAAACCAGAAAAGGCAAATCACCTTGTCTATGAATACCGACGATACGCTGTGTACTGGCGTCGTTTATAAAAAATCCACTGGTCTGTATCACGTCAATACCGACGGTGCAGCCAGTCCAGACGGTCAAACCGTCATCTGTTCCATCTCCAGCAAGCTGCGTAAGCACCTCGTCTATCCGCCGCGTGACCGGTCTTCGCTCGGTTGGCTGACGGTAGACCATGTGGAAGATGTCAAGCTGGTAGACCCGGTTGCCATTGGCGATGAAGTCTATTTCACACCCGGCAGCGATGGGCACGGCCTCATTACGGACATCATGCCCCGTAACCGCAAAATGACACGGCGCGCACCCGGCAAAAAGCCGTTGGAGCAGGTCGTCGTCTCCAATCTCGATCAAATCCTGATTACCTTACCCGCATCGCGTCCGGTGCCCGACCTGATGATGATTGACCGCTATCTGGTCTCGGCGGAGGCGTCTGCAATCCCCGCGATTGTCATTGTGACCAAATGGGATGAAGAAGACTATCGCCGCGAGTATGTCGTGGATGCCATCGCCGACTATGAGCGCATCGGCTATCGCGTCATCGTCACCAGCGCCGTCGATGGACTGGGCATCGACGCCTTCCGGGAAGCCATCACAGGCAAATTCTCGTGCATTGTGGGCATGTCCGGCGTCGGCAAGAGCAGTCTGCTCAATGCCATTCAACCGGAATTGGGCTTGCGGGTGCAGGGGGTGAGTGAAGGCACGTCTGAAGGGCGGCATACCACCACCCATCTGGAAACGTTCGCGCTCGCAGGCGGCGGCAGCATTGTCGATACACCGGGGATGCGCGAGTTCGGTCTGTGGGATGTGCCCCGTAACGAACTCATCGAACTGTTCCCGGAAGTTGAACCCTACATCGGCGCATGTAAATTCAATGACTGTCTGCACCTTGACGAACCGCAGTGCGCCATCAAACAGGCCGTGAAAGACGGCGCGATGAGCGCAATGCGCTATCGCAGCTACAGTAAGATTCTGGCGGAGATGAAGTCATGACGCCCATATGCTCAACCAATCAATACGGGGAACTGGTACGTTATCCGCCAGACAGTAAACTGTCCGGCTACCCAAGAGCCATGTCATCTGAAGATGACAGAAGATTTCGGATTCGATGTTGCCAGCTCGTGTCCACTTCAGTGGACGTGTTGGTACGGCAGCCAGACGACTTTAGTCTCTGGCGGCAAAATAATAAACAGTCCATACCTGTCAATTCTGCACAAGCAACAAAAGAGGGTACGATGCACATTTATGAATTGTCACCGGGCGCTTTCTGGCGCATCACACCCCTGATACAGACTGTCTGGCGTGACCGGGCGCTGATAGCAGGCATTATCGAGGGGACGAGCGCGGGACGCATCTTTGTCGATGACACAGCACAGCCCAACGCCGCCTTCATCGCTGCCCACGGTGGCGACTACTTTCTGGTTGGCGACCCGAACGCGCGGGCAATGACGCAGTTCTTATCTGACCGCCCGCACGAAGCGGACGTATTTAACGGGGTGTTCGCCTACTTTGTCGATACGGCATGGTGCGATACGCTGTTCCAAACAGGCATTCCCCATCTACAGCCCGCCCGCGCCTTCCGCCATATTGACCCGGATTTTCCGTCGCTGGCACACTGGCAGGCGCACGCGCGACCCGATGCCATTGTCCGTCCGATAGACCTCACACTTATCGGACAGTTAGATGATGGCGATGTGCGTCCCGGCGAATTCAAACGCGACACGCTGGCGCAAATCGTGGCAGATGGGCGTTTTGGCTTGTGTGTGCTGGTCGATGATGAAATTGTCAGTGTGGCCGAGGCATTTTCGGCCAGTTCACACTATGCCAATATTTTCATCGACACGGCGACAGCCTATCGGCAGCAGGGATTGGCGACTCTGGCGAGCGCCGCCTTTATCCACCACTGCCGCGCCAATGGTATCACCGCCCTGTGGGGCTGCCTGTCCGACAATATCGCCAGTGGCAAAACCGCTGAAAAACTCGGTTTCACAGAAGAAGCGCCACAGCTTGAATCGTACTGGCGTCCCTACCCGGACGACCACCCACCGTCACGCGGGCGCTGGCAAGCCTATGCCCCGTTGGACGGCACGATTATCTGGAAGCGCAGCGGCGCCGATGAACTGGTCAAGAAGGGGGCGCAGCATGAACCCTGCGGCTGAGTGGCGGATGGCGCTGCTCGTGAGCAGTGTCGCGTATCACGATTTAGTCTATATGGGCGTCTTGCGGGACGAAGCGTCTACAAAACTGACGGAGTAAATGACCATGTTAAATCAAATGACAATAAAACCGGAACAAGTGGTGTATATATCATCAGTAGCAACCCGATTGGGCTACTTAACAAACAAACGGCAGATTCCTATTTACCTTCTCAACCCCCTCCGTCACGCTGCGCGTGCCACCTCCCCCGTATACAGGGGAGGCTTTTACGGGTCTTTACAGTCCGCCAGTCGCGGTGGAAAGTCCCCCCTTGCTCTGCAAGCCACTGCCAGCGGGACACGGATTGGTTGGAGGGAGGGGTTTGAATCAACCTATTTCGCCAACACTCAAATCTCAACTCAGGATGAAACAGAACGATGAACAACAACACCTATGAACCCGACTCCTACGAGCTGTATGAGGAGCAGTTTAATCCGCTGCGCCATGACCGGCAGGCACGCCGCAAGCGCAAGCCGAAGGCCAAACATACACCGAAAAAGGCACAGCATGACATTGTGCATGAGGTCGTCGATGACACGATTGGGCTGGAAGGCGGCTTCCAGACGACCTATACGCCTGCACGTTATGAAGAGGGCTGGCTGCTGGACAGCATCCGTTCATTCTATGAGCAGGCGCTCATTACCGATGTGTTGGCACAGGTCAAAGGCGGCAAAGAGGCCAATGTCTATCGCTGCGCGGCGCATGAAAGCGTCGGCACACCCATGCTCGCAGCGAAGGTCTATCGTCCGCGTATGTTCCGCAACCTGCGGAATGACAAAACGTATCGCGAAGGCCGCGTGACGCTCAATGACGACGGCAAAGAAATCGACCCCAAAGACCGCCGCCTCCACCGCGCGATTGGCAAGGGTACGTCGCTCGGTCAGCAGGTCGTGCATACCTCATGGCTGATGTACGAATATACGACGCTGCAAACACTGTATGACGCCGGGGCCAATGTCCCGCGACCCTACGCAGCGAGTGGCAATGCTGTGTTGATGGATTACATTGGCGATGAACATCTCGCCGCGCCCGCGCTCAACGAAGTACGCCTCGATCCCAAAGAAGCGCCGCGTCTGTTCGAGCAGGTGATGCGGAACATCCTCATTATGCTGCAACAGAATCGCATTCACGGTGACTTATCGGCCTATAACATCCTGTACTGGGAGGATGACATTGTGCTGATTGACTTCCCGCAGGTGACGGATGCACATAACAACAGCAGCGCCCGTTCGATTCTGGAACGCGACATCGTGCGGGTGTGTGATTACTTCGCGCGCTATGGCGTGAAGAGTGACGCGGGGGCCATCACCGACAAATTGTGGCATGAATTCGCCGCGATTGACCCCAATAACCTCGCCGCCGACCTCAGCGTATTGCTCGAAGTCGAACCCGAAGAATACAGAGAGTATGAGGACTGAAAGCCTGACCGTTTTGTGCAGTTTGCCCTTCTTGCCGCCGGCGACTAAAGTCATGCGGCTGCCACAGTGCCACGTCCACTGAAGTGGACAATTTTTGTGAGGCAAAACACGCCCATTGTGGCTGTTGAGTCAGCTTCAGATGACTTGTCTTTGCGGCAGGTGCACGTTTTAACGTGTGGCGGAACAAATGCAATTGGGAATTTGTATCTTTTATCTGAAAGTGTCAGGTTTTCAGATATGAGGATTAGGGATGTAAACAGGAAGACAGGATAGCATGACTGCAATCGATCAGTTGACCGCAACCGAAAAAGCGCAGGGTCTGGCACAGGCGCGCGCCGCATTGTCCGCCTATGGCCTGGCGGATGCCGATGTGTCGTGGCTGGCCTATACCCATAACCGTGTCTTTGATGTGCGGTATCAGACCGGGCGTTATGTGCTGCGTTTGCACCCGGCACAGACTGTCCGCCGCGATTGGCTGGATGGTGAAATCGGTTGGCTGCGGGCGATTCGGGCAGGTTCGGCGCTGGTCGTGCCTCGTCCCGTGAGTTTGCGTGATGGCGGCTTCGTCTATGCGGATGAGTCGTGGGTCGCCGTCGTGTTTGAACACATCGCGGGCGAAGTCGCGCAACCTGACGCGCTATCGACTATCAACATGCACCGGATTGGCGTGTTTATCGGACAGTTACATAACGTGAATCTATCGCAGCAGACCATCACCCGCCCGCAACTGGATTATGACGGTCTGTTCGGCGAGGCCGGGCGCTATCGACTGGGTGAGGCCGCCGCTATCTTCACGCCGGAGCAAAGGGCTGTGTTCGATGCGACAACGGCGCGCATCCAGCAGACAATGGACATGCTAGGGACAGAATCCGATACTTTTGGGCTGATTCACGGCGATTTGCTGGCGAAGAATATCCTGTTTGCGGGTGATGCAGTGCGGGCGCTGGATTTTGAATACTGTGGTTATGGCTATTACCTGTATGACCTGACGCCGGCGCTGTGGCAGTTGAAGAGCGCGCGGGCGGGCGACTATGGTCAGTTAGAGACTGCGCTGTGGGCGGGTTATCGCTCTGTGCGACCTGATGCAGCGCCGCAGCGCAACCTGCTCGAACCATTCATCGCCGCGCGGCAGGTGGCGTCGTGTCGCTGGCTGGCGGGCAATCTGGATAATCCAGCAGTGAAAGATAGCGCACACGCCCTCATCGCCCAACGTGTCGATGAACTGCGCGGGTTTTTAGACAGTGGCGTGCTGCATCGGCAGTCGATGACATTGTGACGCTCCCCACGAATAAATTCTGGGGCTTCTGTTGCACGCTTGCCCCAACGGGCTACGTTATGCAACACGGATGCGTCCCATCCGGTACTGCAAGTGTCGTCTGAGCCTATTCTGCTTCTGTACGACATACCAATTATACCACAAAATGGGGTGGCATGGCGGATTTTGTCTCGGCTATTGTCGGACAAAATCCAGTCACACGTACCACGCGCCTTATATCCCCATAGCTAAATCAAGGGGCTTTACGGCGCACATTGGTAAACATCGTAAGGCGGTTCGCGAACCGCGCCACCAAAGCCAGCCTGACGGAATATCTGTGGTTCAAATACCAGAAGGAGGTAATTATGCCAGGTGTACAACAGAGGACGCTGTTATCGAAACTCTTTATTGGTGATATGCGGTATCGCCAACCACTTATGTAGAAGCTGTTGGGGTCGGTGGCAAGGGCATTGATTAGTCCAGATTGCCCCAACAAAATCAAAGGATTCGATACACCTTGTTTCGACTGAATAACCGCAAAATGGATGCGGTACGTATCTATCTGTTGTTGAGTGGCGCACAGGCGTTGTTTTTCGCGCTGGTGTTCACGGTCAATATGGTCTATCAAGCGCAGACGGTGGGGCTATCGCCGCTGCAACTGGTGCTGGTCGGCACGACACTGGAACTATCGGTCTTCATCTTCGAGATTCCGACGGGTATCGTCGCTGACCTGTACAGCCGTCGTCTGTCTATCATCATCGGCGTGGCGTTGATTGGTCTAGGCTTCATGTTCGAGGGCGCGTTTGCGGCGTTCTGGGCGGTGCTGCTGTCGCAGTTCCTGTGGGGATTGGGACACACGTTCACCAGCGGCGCGACCAGTGCATGGCTGGTCGATGAAGTGGGCGAACTGAACGCGTGCGCAATCTTCCTGCAAGCGGCGCAAACAGGACGCATCG